>CAYFIG010000403.1:0-2019 GCA_964342905.1 uncultured bacterium | reverse complement strand
GTGGGAGTCTTCGGCTTTTCGCTTGGTGGTGCTCTCGGGATCATGACCGCCGCCGAGGACGATCGCGTCCGGGTCGTTGCGGCCTATGCGCCTTTTTCCGATCTGAAAGCCCTCGGCTACGACGTGTACTCTCGGCTCTGGATGCTGAAATACCCGCTCGTCGAGCTTCTGGTTCTTTGGGGCCGGGTGTTTCTCGGGGGCGATATGACGAAGCCGTCCCCGGCCACCACCGCCGAACGGCTCTCCATACCCGTGCTTCTCATTCACAGCCGCGAGGACGAGCAGATTCCCTTTCGCCACGCCGAACGGCTTCGCCGAGCGTGGGCCAAAAATCCCAAAGCCGAATTTTATTTCCTGGACCGCGGCCGTCATGGCCAGCTGCCTCCGGATTTTGAAGAACGCATTATCAAATTCTTCAGAACGCATCTTGGCGTGAAGCCTGAGTCCAGCTCCGGACGAAGCCAGCGGCGAGAAGGCCCAAGGCAGCAAGAATGATCATCAGCCCCACGCCGAAGGCTAGCCTGCCGAGGATCTCGGAGTGGTTCACCAGATTGATCCGCCCAAGGAGATAGTTCCAGTCATGGATCGCTTCGTCCCCGCCGAGCAGAGGCAACCTCATCAAACGGGAATTAGCGACATAGACGGCAACGTGAGTGATGCTTTCACCTGTCCAAAACAAAGTCACGGCGGCGGCGGAGGGCTGTCAAGGTGGAGCCCGAGCCTCGGGCCCACTGTGGTAGAATGAACGCCAATTCAGTGGACAAGGAGGCTCACGTGTTTGCCTCTGTCGAAGAGGTTCAAGAGCGCTTCAGGAAGGCGCAGTACATCGCCAACCGCCGGGTTGCCACTGTGGTCTACCTGGCGGAGCGGATGGGGCGCCCCATTCTGGTCGAGGGGCCCGCAGGGGTGGGGAAGACCGAGATGGCCAAGGTCCTCGCTGAGGCCACGGACCGCCAGCTCATTCGGCTCCAGTGCTACGAAGGGTTGGACGAAGGCAAAGCTCTCTACGAGTGGAAGTACGCCAAGCAGCTCCTCTACACCCAGCTCCTCCGGGAGCGGATCGGCGAGCTGATCGCCGACGCCCCTTCGCTCCCCGACGCCGTAGCCAAGATTGCCGGACAGGATGACGCCTTCTTCTCGTTTCGTTTCCTCTCCCCGCGGCCGCTTCTCTCGGCGATCCTGGCTGAGGATCCGGTGGTGCTCCTGGTGGACGAGATCGACAAGGCCGAGCCCGAGTTTGAGGCGTTCCTGCTGGAAGTGCTCTCCGACTACCAAGTCTCCGTGCCCGAGCTGGGAACTATCGGGGCCAAGCACATCCCGCTGGCCGTCCTGACCTCCAACAACGCCCGGGAGATCTCCGACGGCCTCAAACGCCGCTGCCTTCACCTCTTCATCGATTTTCCCGCGCCCGCCGAGGAGCTGGAGATCATCCGGCTGAAGGTGCCGGAGATCCCCGAGCGGCTCGCCCAGGCCGTTGTGACGGCTGTACAGAGGATCCGGACGCTGGAGCTGAGGAAGCCGCCGTCCATCTCTGAAAGCCTGGACTGGGCCCGCTCGCTCGTGATCCTGAACGCTGACCGGCTCGACCCCGAGGTGGTGGAGTCCACGCTGACCATGCTGGTCAAGTACGAGAAGGACCTGGAGCGGGTCAAGGGCGCCCTCGACAAGGTCCTCGCCGGTCTGAACTGATAGTCCCGACAGTTGTCACCGAACAGTTTTGTCGCTTGACTGATTTAAGATTTCGCTTTACCTTCTTTGAAGGGGGTAAAGCAGAATGAAGACGACTGTTTCTTCAAAAGGCCAGATCACCCTCCCCCGATTCATTCGTGAGACCCTCGGGCTGAAGCCTGGCTCAGTGGTCAACCTGGAACTCAAGAACGGGGAGCTAAGGCTCCGCCCGGCTTCGGCCGCAACGGCTCATTACTTGGCAGGGTCGCTCCGCCGCTATGCCCGTCAAGGAACCGTCAAGTCCATCCGTGCCCACGTGAAGCGGGAGGTGGCGCGTGCCGCAGCCGAAGG
>CAYFIG010000402.1:744-2037 GCA_964342905.1 uncultured bacterium | reverse complement strand
TTCGCAGTGCGAAGTCGTGCACCCCGAAGTGATAGACCCCGGCCTCCAGATCCGGCAGGTCACCGCAGACGAGATACAGCTCGATGTGATAGAGCGCGCCCGTACAGGCGGCGGCGCGAAACAGGATCTCTCCCCCGGGAACGGCCCGCCGCCGGGTGATGCCTGCGGAGAAGAATAAGATCCGCGCGAGGGTTCTGAGATCGGGCACGTGGGGGCCAAGCGGACCCGCTCCCGAGGCCGCGATTGCAACGAGAGCCGGCATTGCGGGGGGCGCGAGGTCGCCGGGCAACGCGATGGGCTTAAGTGTCGAATAGACCTTGAAGGGTAGCGGCTGGTTCGGCCAGTCAAGAAAATGGGCGCTCGTGTGCACGCTCTGGTAGGAGTGTTTGGTGCCGTTGTGGTAGGTCCAGGTGGCGTCGACCAGGCGGTTGTCCATCACTACACCCCTGTTGGTCCCACGGTCAGAATCGGCGGCTCTTCCTTGGATCCGCCGAAAGGAGGGGAAGGGTGGCCGGGCGTGCGAACCCCCACTCGGCGGCCACTGAGTCCGCCGCGATTTCGGGATCTTCCCTGGGGTGACGCCCGCGGTTCCACAAAAGCGCGTGAGCAAACTCGTGGGCAATCACATAATGGGCAAAAGCGCGGGCACGAGTCGCCAGGGACCTCTCAAGGGTCACGAGCCGGCTCCCCCGGGCAGCCCGAGGACACGGGATGAGGAGCCTCGCTTCTCCGGAGCGCCCCGTGTCGTAGATCCCAATCGAGAACCCTGGATCCCTCATGAACTCTTTCTGCACGTCTTCCGGCAGGGATGCGAAAACGTGAAGGACACGAGACTTCAGGGGCTCATCGGTAATAAACGTGGCAATGAAGTCGTGCACCGCTTGGAGGCGATTTCTTCCGGCCAGGGTGCTCGCGACCGAACGGTTGACTCTACTGGGTCTTTCGGATGAGGAAACGATAGACCGCTCCATTCTTGGTGATCTCCAGGAGTTCGTTGCGCGTTTTTTGCGCCCAGCGCTTCATGTCAGGATCAGAGCTCGGGTCGTCAGACAGCATCTCCAGGACCTGACCCACGGCCATAGGCCTCAACGCCTTCCCCCTACGGGTACGCTCATGGAGCCTCTGTCCAGACGAGCACCAGAGTACTATCCTCGGCCCGCCGAAACGCATAGGGATACTCGCGCTCGGGATCGGGGGGGAGTCCCAGGCAGAGGCGCGTCCGTTCCTCAAGCTCATCGACGGCACGCTTGAGCTGGTAGAGGAGAGGGAGCCCACCCCCAGACCCCCTAACCT
>CAYFIG010000402.1:0-734 GCA_964342905.1 uncultured bacterium | reverse complement strand
AGCGATCGATCCTGGCGATCATGCTCCGAATCTCGTCAGCCACCGGGCCAATGATACGTTCCCCGGGTTGGACCGGGAGGACCTCAAACGCGCGCATCGGCTCCTTCTCCGGGAAGCAAGCAGTCTTGGCCCGAGGAAGCGGAGCCAATGTGGGAGTCGTCGCGGGGCTGTCCGACTAGATCGGCCGCTTCACACCTCGATCTCGATGTCCAACCCGGTGACCCGCACCGGATAGCTCCTGACCCCTTGCGGAGCCGGCGGCCCCAGCACCGCCCCGGTCCGCAGGTCAAACTTCGCCCCATGCCAGGGGCAGGTCACCTCGGCTCCCTCGACCGTCCCTTCGGACAACGGCCCCCCTCGATGGGTGCACGTATCGCTCAGGGCATAGAAGGAGCCGTCCACACGAAACAGCGCAATCTTCTGGCCCTCCAGCTCGACCAGTTTGGCTTGCTGTTCCGCTAGCTCATCAGTCGTGGCCACCTTAATGAATTGAGGCATCGACTTCTCCTCCTCCGGGTTTCAGTTGATTGTGACCGCTCTTCCCCTTGACTGGGTCTTCCCACGTTCGCAGTGATTAGTTCCTCGTGGTGGTGGGCTGGACCCCTGGGTTGTCCACGAAGAACTGCCGGTTCAGCTCGATGAAGTGTTTCCACTGCTCCGGGGTTTCATCCTCGGTAAAAATGGCCTTCACCGGGCAGACGGGCTCGCAGGCCCCGCAGTCGATGCACTCGTCG
>CAYFIG010000401.1:0-2043 GCA_964342905.1 uncultured bacterium | reverse complement strand
GAGGCGCTCGAGATCATCAAGCGAGCCTGGACCCAGGAGCGCGTCACCTTCGAAGGGAAGCACTACCGGGTCCGCGACGTGGCCGTCCTCCCCAAGCCGGTCCAGAAGCCTCACCCGAAGATCCGGATCGCCTGCGTGAGCCCGGACACCTTTGAGCGGGTGGCTCGGCGCGGCGAGCCCTTCCTCTCCGCCCCGTCCATTACCCCTGTGCATCTCATGAAGTCCGCTTACGAGAATTACAAGCGGATCTGGCTCGAATCCGGGCACCCGGCCCGGGAACTCGAGATCCCCGCCCTCTACTTCTGCCACGTCGGCGAAGACGCGGCCTCGACGCGCCGCGACTCTGAGCGGTCTCTCCTGTGGTACTTCCAGACCCTCGCGAGAGTGATTGCTGAGTCGAAAGATCCGACCAAGGTGCCTGAGGCCTACAAGTTCTACGCGAGGGCGAAGGGGAACCTGGAGGCGGTCACCTATGACTTCCTCTCCCAAGAAGTAGTGCTCTTCGGGGATTCCGAACGCGTCACCGACAGGCTCCAGCAGTTCCGCGAGGAGCTAGGGCTCACCTATGCGCTCTGCTGGATGAACTTCGGCGGGCTCGCCGATGAGGCGGTGCGGGGTTCGATGCGGCGCTTCGCCGAGAAGGTCATGCCCCGCTTTAAGTGAGGAGCCATGATCAAAGCGATTGATGTGCATGCCCACATCTCTACGGCGCCCTGGCACCGCTCGACCAAGAAGTTCATCGACGCCATGCGCGTCTACTACAAGACCGAGCAGCCGGTGAAAACCGAAGACGAAATGGCCCAGGACTTCATCCGGGCCGGAGTCAAGGGGTGCATCATCGCCTGGGACGCCGAGGCCGGGACCGGCGAGCCCAAGACACCCAACGACTATATCGCCGAGCTGGTGCGGAAGTACCCCGAGGCCTACGCGGGCGGTTGGGCCATGGTGGACCCCTGGAAAGGGCAGATGGCGCTTCAGGAGATCGAGCGGGCCGTCAAGGAGCTCGGGCTGCTCGGCGTCAAATTCCAGCAGGGCGCCCAGGCCTTCTTCCCCGACGACCATCGCTTCTCCCCTATCTGGGATCTCTGCCAGTCTCTCGAGGTGCCGGTCCAGTTCCACACCGGGACGACGGGACTGGGAGCGGGACTCCCCGGCGGCCTCGGCGTCAAGCTCAAGTATATGAAGCCGATCCCCCATATCGACGACGTCGCCGCCGACTTCCCCCGCCTCACGATCATCGCCTGCCACGTCTCCTGGCCCTGGCAGGAGGAGATGCTGGCCGTGCTCCTCCACAAGGCCAACGTCGTGATGGAGACCTCGGGCTGGGCTCCCAAGTACTTCCCTGAGAGCCTCAAGCGCGAGATCAACGGCCGGCTCCAGGACAAGGTGATGTTCGGCTCGGACTACCCCGTGCTCATGCACGAGCGCCTCTTCCGGGAGTTCGAGGCCGAGGGCTACAAGCCCGACGTGCTGGAGAAGATCTACCTCAAGAACCCCCAGCGGATCCTGGGGATCAAAGTCTAAGCGGAGACCGAAATGAAAGACAGCGTGCGGGTTCTGCTGGGAGGTATCATCGGCTTTCTCGTGGCGCTGGCGTTCATCCTCACCGGAAACACCATCGCCACCCTAACCCATAGGTAGCGGCGCCAGGACGCTCGGGCGAAAACTTCCCTACCCGATCAACCCTCCACGGCAAAAATCCGCGCGGGAGCGCCGTCGCCCCCCTTGATCTTCAGCGGAAAGGCGCCGATGAGGAGCTTCCTGCCCGCGACACTGGTGAGGTTGGCCAGATTTTCCGCGATCAGGATCCCGTGACCCAGGAGGAGATGATGGACTGGCCAGCCGAAGCGTCGTGTGGTACTCGGGCGTGGAGAACTTCGCGCCCCATCCCGTGGCGAGGAAGACGATCTGACCGGGTTCCACCTGGGCGCCAGTTGCTTCCAGGTCTTTCACGGTGATCGGCTGGCCCGGGCCATAGGTATAATCCTCCCCTGTGAACCTCGGCCTTCTCCTCATCTGTCTCGCCGCCATCTCCTGGGGCAC
>CAYFIG010000400.1:228-2047 GCA_964342905.1 uncultured bacterium | reverse complement strand
TCCACATGGGATTCCGCAGCGAGGTTGACAATCGCGTCCACCCCCCGGGCGACCTCGCGCACCAGCGCCGCGTCGCAGATGTCGCCGTGGACGAAGCGGTAGCGGGAATCTGGCTCCACGTCGCGGAGGTTCTCGAGGTTGCCGGCGTAGGTGAGCTTGTCGAGGTTGATGACCGAATACGAAGGATACTTGGCGAGGAGATACCGGATGAAATTCGAGCCGATGAACCCCGCCCCGCCCGTCACCAGGACCTTCATGCGCGTCCCTGAGAGCGCCGGGGCGCCCACCCTCGCTTGCGCCTCGTCGCTTCGAGATAGGCCCCCGTTCGCCTCGCCACCCGCTGCGCCTGAGAAGATTCGCGCCTACTCACGGGCGGTCTCCCAGATGTCGGGGCCCGCGAAGTCCCAGGGGAGGCGGCCCTCGTCGCAAGATTCAGGCGCGGAAGAAAAATGCGTGTCGGTAAAGTAGATGATGCGACCGCGCGCCGTGGCCAGGTTTCGAGCGCCGTGGGCCACGCCGGGGGGAATCAGAACCAGGCGCGAGCGGCCGTCGCCGAGCACAAGCTTCGTCCGCACCCCTTCCGTGGGTGAGCCGGCGCGCACGTCGATCAGCACCAACAGCATCTTGTCTCCCGGCGGAACATACCAGATGTCAGTTTGCCTCCTGTGAAGATGAAAGGCCTTGATCGCCCCCGGCTCGAGCTCGCTGTAGTTCACCTGGGCGAGGACGAAGCCCGGAAAGGCCGCTGAGGCGCCGGCCGTGAAGCGGCCAAGCTCGGTAAAGGAACCACCGTCGTCGGTGTGGCGCGACAGCTCGACGACCTCAACGCCCTTGATGTCGGGTTTGGGGGAGTAGTCCTGAACTCGAAACGCGCGCCGGGCCTGGTCGCTCAGCTCCATGGGTGTGTCTCCCTCCTGCACAGCGGAGTCGGATTTGAGATCACATGAGCCCGATCTGTGAGCGGTCGCCGAGCATGAGATTATAGGACTTGGGCTTGGCCTCGGATCGATAGATCGTGACGTTGCGCCCGACCAGGCTCGACTCGATCCGCCCGCCCACATCGCTGATGCTGGAGCCCTCCAGGATGATCGAGTGCTCCACCTCGCTGCCGCGGATCACGACCTGATCGCCGATGGCGGTGAACGGGCCGATGTAGGCGTTCTCGATCATGGCGCCCTTGCCGATGATGGCAGGCCCGCGGACCACGCTCCTCACGATCTTCGCTCCAGCTTCGATGACCACTTTCCCGTGGACCTCCGAAGCCTCCACTTCCCCCTCAACCCGGGGCTCGATCGTATCGAGGATGATGCGGTTGGCCTCCAGGATGTCCTCAAGCTTCCCCGTGTCCTTCCACCATCCCTCGATGACGTGAGGCCGGACAGAGAGCCCGCGGTCGATGAGCCACTGGATCGCGTCGGTGATCTCCAGCTCTCCCCGCCAGGACGGCGTGATTGCCTTCACCGCGTCGAACACGTGCTGGTCGAACATGTACACCCCGACGAGGGCCAGGTCGGAGGGTGGCAGCTTCGGCTTCTCGACCAGGCGAACAACCTTGCCGTCGCGGAGCTCGGCGACGCCGAACTGCTGGGGGTTTGGGACGCGCGCCAGGAGGATCTGGCAGTTCGGTCTCGCCTCCTCGAAGCTTCGCACCAGAGGGGCAAGCTTTTCCAGGATCAGGTTGTCCCCGAGATACATGACAAAAAAATCGTCTCCGACAAAGCGCTCGGCGACCAGGACAGCGTGAGCGAGCCCTAACGGAGCCTCTTGCTCGATATAGGTCACGGAGACGCCAAAGCGGCTTCCATCCCCGACCACCTCC
>CAYFIG010000400.1:0-218 GCA_964342905.1 uncultured bacterium | reverse complement strand
CGAGTCGGCGAGCGCCTCGATGCCGTAGAAGAGGATCGGCTTGTTCGCCACAGGAACAAGTTGCTTGGCTGAGGTGTAGGTGATGGGACGGAGCCTTGTTCCCCGGCCCCCTGACAGGATCAGTCCTTTCATTCTCCCCTCACGATCACTTTAACTGGGGAAAGACCCGTGTTCCAGAATACAATAGCTCCTGCCAAAAGCCTGGACGAACCAAATAC
>CAYFIG010000399.1:0-2048 GCA_964342905.1 uncultured bacterium | reverse complement strand
GTCCAGCGCCCGACCTCCCACGCCTTCTCGCTGAACTCCGCACCAAGCTTCCTGAGGATCCCCTGGAGCTCGGGCGTGAGCTTGTCCCAGCTCCGCTTGCTCACCACCAAGGCACCGCTATTGGGACCGTGGTTGACATCGACCAGGTACTTGCTCACCTCGAACCATTTCAGCGCATACCCCGAGAAGGTCCCGGTAAAGCCGGCGTCCACCGTCCCCCGTTCGAGCGCGGTGTAGACCTCGGCGAACGGGATAGCGACAGGCTCGGCCCCGAGCGCCCGCGCGAACTCCGTTTGGCCGGCGCCGTACACGCGAATCTTCAACCCCTTCAGGTCAGCCGGGCTCCGTATGGGCTTCCGGCTGTAGATGACCTGATGGGGCCAGAGGTAGGCCCCCAAGACCACACCCCCCATCTTGTCCTCGTACTTCTTCAAGGCCGGAATGAAAGCGATATGGGCCTTCACGGAGCTCTCAAAGTCGGCATACAGTCCCGGGAGGTCCACGGCTTCGATCACGGGCACTTCTCCCGCGACGAAGGCGAGGATCACATCGGTGATGTCCACCAGGCCAGCCCGGGTAACGCGCAACAGTTCGAAGCCGGTGAGGCCCAGCTCAGGCAGGCTCACCACGTCGACCTTGATCTGTCCCTTGGAACGCTTCTCAAGCTCCTCTCCCAGCCAAGTCCACAAGGCGAACTGGGGAGTGGGACGGCTGGTGGCGACGGCCTTCCAGCGGAAGGTCGTCTGGGCGAGCGCGGCGTCAAAGACCGCGAAGACCGCGACGAGGGCTACGAACATGGACGCCAGCAGCTTCGTTCTCATCTTTCCATCCTCCCTCCATTGATTTCTGCGGGCATGAGTTGGGCTGGGGATGGGGGCAATATACGTTGTATTCCGGAAACACGCAATGAGCCTCAATCCTCCGAGACCTGGAGCACACGAAAGCGCATCAGGATGTAGCTCCGTGAGCGCTTGACCCGCAGTCGGGTGCAGGACTAAGATCGCCGCACGAATGGTTCTGACCCCCTAGCGGCCCAGCTCGCTGGAGGCCCGGGATGGAGCAGGCGGAGGCAGAGCTGAAGGAGGTCGGCACGTGAAGATCACGGATGTGAGTCTCACGCTGTTCGCCTGGACCGGGATCCCGACGACCCAGTACGGCCGGCACACAGGCCGGTTCGGTGGCACGAGCCAGCTCGGGCTGCTCACCGTCAGGACGGACAACGGCGTCGAGGGCCACGCGTTCCTGGGCTCGGCCATGCGCGGCGCTCATCTGGATGCGGAATCCCTGATCCAGGTGCTCAAGCCCGTCGTGATGGGCCAGGATCCGCTGGACCGCGAGTGGCTCTACCAGGCGCTGTGGCAGAAGAACCGCGCGACGACCCTCCGGGCGATCGGCGCCATGGACGTCGCGTTGTGGGACATCGCGGGCAAGGCCGCTGGCCTACCGATCCACCGGCTGCTGGGCTCCTACCGCGACAGCGTGCGGGCCTACGCCAGCTCTCCGGTCCTCTCCTCGAAAGAGGCGTACGCCGAGGAGGCGGCGAAGTTCAAATCAGAGGGCTGGACGGCCTACAAGATCCACCCGCCGACTGACCCGGCGCTCGACATCGAGGTCTGCCAGGCCGTCCGCAAGGCCGTGGGGGCCGGCTTCACGCTGATGCTTGACCCGACCTGGGCCTACCAGTATCCTGAGGCGTTGCGGGTCGGGAAGGCGATCGAGGAGCTGGGTTTCTACTGGTACGAAGATCCGCTGGCCGACGACGACCTCTATAACTACGTCAAGCTGAAGCAGCAGCTCTCGATCCCCATCCTGGCCACCGAGTACGCCCCCGGTGGCTTCACCGCCTATGCCCCGTGGATCCTGCACCGGGCCACCGACTTCCTGCGCGGCGACGTGGCGGTCAAGGGCGGGATCACAGCGCTCGTCAAGGCGGCGCACCTGGCCGAGGCGTTCCACATGAACCTGGAGGTCCACCACGGCGGCAACTCGCTCAACAACGTGGCGAACCTCCACGTGATCATGGCGATCCGGAACTGCGAGTTCTTCGA
>CAYFIG010000398.1:0-2060 GCA_964342905.1 uncultured bacterium | reverse complement strand
CGTCGGCGAGCGTGACACCGTTCAAGCGAACCATGACAGCAGCGATCTGGAAAACCTGCGTCGATCCTTTTCCGAGCCGAATACGAAGCGGCTTGGGGAGATCCGCGGCCGAGAGGCCCAATACACGAACCAGCGTCGGGCGGATGAAGCTCGCTGACGCCCCACTGTCGAAGAGACACTCCACCTGTTTTCGGCGGCGCCGCCCGATCAACGCGAGCTTCTTTCGAATCACACCCATACGCGCGGGTCAGTGCTGGGAGGCGCGGCTCACCCAGTCGTAAACCAGATTCAGGGCTTGTTCGAGCTTCGAGGGATCCTTGCCGCCAGCCTGGGCCAGCTCGGGCCGCCCACCTCCGCTTCCCTCCACTACTTTGGCGACCTCCTGGATAAGCTTCCCTGCGTGGAAGCGAGAGACGAGATCCTTCGTAACGGCCGTGACGAGGCTCACCTTGCCGTCGGTCACGCTGCCGAGGCAGATGATGCCGGAGCCCAGGCGCTCGCGCACCGAGTCGGTGACGGCGCGGAGCCCTTCGGCGTCGAGGCCATCCAGGCGGGCGGCCACTACCGTCACATCCCCGATCTGCCGCGCGCCCGCCAGGATCTCCTGGGCTCGGGTTCGGGCCAGGCGGGCCTCCAGGACGGCGAGTTGCTTGGTCAGAAGCCGCTGCTCTTCCAAGAGCTTGGCCAGCCGACCCGGCAGCTCCAGCGGAGGAATTCTCAGGAGGTCAGCGGCTTGGCGCAGCGCCGACTCTTCCTGACCTATGTGGGCAAGCGCCGCTGAGCCGGTCACAGCCTCGAGGCGGCGAACCCCGGCAGCCACCGCGCCCTCGGCGATGACCTTGAAGAGACCGATCTGCCCTGTCGCGTCGAGGTGGGTACCGCCGCAGAGTTCCACCGAGAAATCGGCGATCCGGACGACACGGACCCGCTGGCCATACTTCTCGCCGAAGAGCGCCAGCGCGCCCAGCTTCAACGCCTGATCCAGGTCGGTCCAGAAGGGATCCACGCTGAGGTTGTCGCGGACCTTCTCATTCACGAGCTCCTCGACCCGCTCCAGGTCCCGGTCCTTCACCTGGCCCGGGTTGGTGAAGTCGAACCTGAGCCGATCCACCGCGACGAGCGACCCGGCCTGGGTGACGTGGCTCCCCAGCACCTTGCGGAGTGCGGCGTGAAGGAGGTGGGTGCCGGTGTGGTGGAGGCGAAGCCCCTGGCGGCGGGGCGACTCCACCGAAATAGCCACTTCCTCTCCTTCCCGGAACCCGCCCTGGATCACGCGGACTCGGTGGACGATAAGCCCAGCGCCGCGGAAGTAGGTGTCGAGAATCTGCCCCTGGCCCTGCCGGCCGGCGAGTGTGCCGGTGTCGCCGATCTGACCTCCTGATTCGGCGTAGCACGGCGTGCGGTCCAGGATCACCTCCACCTCCTCGCCCGCCACAACCTCCCGAACCCGACGGCTCCCGGCCACCATCGCCAGGATTTTAGCCGGAGCCGCCAGCGACTCGTAGCCGAGGAACTCCACCGAAGGGAGCCGGGTGACCAGATCGCGATAGATTTCCGTCGCCTCGTCAGCTTCACCAGCGAAGCCCGCGCTGGCGCGAGCCCGCTCCCGCTGGGCCTCCATCTCGGCGTCGAACACGGCGCGCGTTTCGTCCGTGACCCTGAAGCCGGCGTCCCGGAACACCTCTTCGGCAAGATCGGGCGGAAAGCCGTAAGTATCGTAGAGCGTAAAAAGAAAGCGGCCGTCGACCGACGGCTCGCCTCTTCCGCCCTTCTGGCTCTCCAACCACTCCCAGATCTTGTTGAGCCCGGTGTCTAAAGTCTCGGCGAAGCGCTCCTCCTCCAGCCTCACCGCCTCGATCACCCGGCCTCGGTGCTCCCGCAGCTCGGGGTAGGCGCCGCCCATCACGTCAGCCACGGTGCCGGTCACCTCCCAGAGGAACGGCTCTACGAGCCCGAGGAGCCGGCCGTGGCGCATGGCCCGCCGCATGATTCGCCTGAGCACGTATCCCCGCCACTCGTTGGAGGGGTAGATACCTTCGGAGATGAGGAACGCGGCCGCC
>CAYFIG010000397.1:0-2069 GCA_964342905.1 uncultured bacterium | reverse complement strand
GAGGGCTCGATTGTATACTCAGCGTGACCCGCAATCAACGGCCCGCCCAGAGGGAGGGTGCCATGGCCACCGAGGAAAAGGTCGGAATCGTCGACGGCTACTACGCCAAGATCGGAGTGGCGGCCATCCGCCTCACCGATGGCGCGCTCCAGGTTGGCGACCAGATCCGGATCCAGGGCCACACGACCGACTTCACGCAGACGGTGGAGTCCATGCAGGCTGAGCACACGCCGATCCAGCGTGCCGAGCGGGGCAGCGAGGTGGCGCTCAAGGTCCGGGAGCGGGTGCGCCTGCACGACCAGATCTTCCTGGTCCACGCGTAACCCCGCCGGGGCTCACCCACGCCCGAGCCAGGCCACCGCCTCGATATGAGGCGTGTGGGGAAACATGTCGATGGGCTGGACCCAGTCGACCCGGTAGCCGCCCCGATGGAGCTCCCCCAGGTCCCGCGCCATGGTGGAGGGGTTGCAGGAGATATAGACGATGCGCGCGGGCCCAAGGGCAAGGAGCGCTCGGAGAGCCCGGGGGTGGAACCCGGCGCGCGGCGGGTCGGCCACGACCACTTCCGCCTTCACGCCCTGGCTGATCAGCTGGGGGAGGACGTGGCGGACCTCACCGGCCAGAAAGGTGCAGTTCACAATCCCGTTGGCCTTGGCGTTCCGGACCGCGTCATCCACCGCCGTCTGCGCCACCTCGATCCCGTACACCCGGCGGCACCGCCGGGCCAGCAGCAGGCTGATGGCGCCGGTTCCCGAATAGAGGTCCACCACCGTCTCGTTTCCGGTCAACGCGACCGACGCCTCTACGAGGGCAAAGAGCCGTTCGGCCTGGAGCGTGTTGGTCTGAAAAAATGAGTTCGCCGAGATCTGAAAGGTGAGCCCGCCGAGAGACTCCCGGATATGATCGCGGCCAGCCAGGAGGTGCTCCTCCACCCCCACGGCTACACTAGCCTTCTTGGGGTTTACGTTCAGGATCACGCTGGCAGTGGCGGGCACACGGGAGCGCAGCCAATCGGCGAGGGGCGCCAGCTCGGAGAGCTGGGGCGCTGAGGCCACCACGTTCACCATCGCCTCACCGGTGCGCTTCCCCTCCCGGAGCATGAGGAAGCGAAGGAGCCCTTCGCCGGACTCCTGATCGTACACGCTGAGCCCCCGCTCTCGGAAGAAGCGCCTGGCCTCTGCCAGGAGGAGATTCATGGTCTCCGACTGGAGCAGGCAGCGCTCGATGTCCAGCACCACGTCGTAGCGGTCGGCCTCGTGAAGGCCAACCGCGAGACCCCCGCTCGGCTCCTCTGCGCCGCCCCGCACCACGGTGAACTCCATCTTGTTCCGGTATCCGAAGATCTCCGCGGCTCCGATAATCGGGCGCACGGGGACCTCGGACAACCCCCCGATCCGCGCCAGACACTCGACCACCTGCTTGGCCTTGAAGGCGAGCTGGACGGGGTAGGCGAGGTGCTGGAGACGGCAGCCGCCGCAGCGACCGAAGTAAGGACAGGGGGCTTCCACTCTGTCGGGGGATGGGACCTCCACAGCTTCGATCACGCCCCGACCAAATCGGGGGCGGGCCTGGATGAGCCGGACCCGGAGGCGATCGCCGGGAATTCCACCTCGGACGAATACCACGTAGCCATCGAGCCGACCAACGCCTTCGCCGCCGAAGGCGAGATCATCGATGGCCAGTGAAACGATATCGCCGCGCTTGGGTCGTGCCACACGTCCTCCGAGCCGAAGCCCGGAGGACAGAATAAATGCGCGCCCCATCAAAGTCAACGAACCCCTGGGGTTCCCACTGGCGAGAGCGGACCGGGTCGCGTATGATGAGAGACGTGGCAAATAAAATCGGATCCCGGACTCCGACCCCGGTGGGAAGTCTTCTGAGCGCGGCTGTTCCAAAACTCGCCGAACGGCTCCGGGAGGCCCAGATCCGCCGAGAATGGCGGGACTTGGTGGGACGCGAGATCGACCGGCGGTGCCGGCCCGGGGAATTGAGGAACGGAACCCTAGAGCTCACCGTGGACAACTCCCCTTGGCTCCAAGAACTGACCCTGCGCGAGCCCCAACTCCTGA
>CAYFIG010000396.1:0-2078 GCA_964342905.1 uncultured bacterium | reverse complement strand
GCCATCCTCCATGTGGACCAGCTGGTCCTGGCCCGGCAGAAGGAGCCCTCGCTGCATCCCCTTGTGAAGTTCTGGGAGCTGGAACCCAACCAGCTCTTCCTGGTGGTGGTCGCCCAGGAGAAGAAGATCGCCGAGAACCCGGCGAAGTTCCGCGCCATCGTCCGTGCGCTGGCGAGGGCGAACCGGTTCATGTACGCCAACAAGGCCCGGACCGTGGAGATTGCGGTGAAACACGCCAAGATCTCGCGGGACGTGGCCGAGCAGGCGTACGACGAGCTGGTGAAGGCCAAGGTGTGGGCCCAGAACGATGGTCTTCCCAGGAAGAAGGTGGAGTACACCATCAACCGCATGGTGCAGGTCGGCAACATCAAGGCCGAGGAACGGCCGACGTACGAAGATTACGTGGCCGTATCGGTTATCGAGGAAGCTCTGAAGGGGCTCTCGCGCGTTCCCGACTTTGACTGAGGGGGCTGAAGCCCGTGGGTCGGCAGAGCAAACCCGTGCTTCAGCATTAAGTCATCGCCAGTTCCGGTCCGTCATCCCCGTCAGCTCCTGGCCCGGCACACTGGCGCACGAGGACATCTGTCGTCTCCTCCTCCAGCGAGGAGACCGACTCGAACAAGAAGAGGTCTAACAGCGTGTTCATCGTTGTCCCCTCCGCTCGGTCTGGTGAGCATCCTTCGTGCCCAAAAGGATGAGATCGTTAAGGCATTTAAATTTCAAGGCTTTAGCTGACGAGGGTCGTGTGCCCTGCGCCAGACGGAGACACAAATCGGGGAGGAGAGGCACGGATTTTTGTTGACCCCTCGCCCAACCCCGCTTGTTTCGCGGAACGACCTTCGTCTATCATGAAAAAGAGCCATCGGGCTGGATCCTCGCCTGGATCCTCGCATGGGTTAGGTTGTGACGGTACCGCAAGACTCTACCGAGCTGGTGGACGTGGAGCCCGCGAGCGAAATCGTTGTCCGCGGTTTTGACCGCCCTGTCACCGCATACAACCTCGTGCGCCTGAAAGCGTAGCAGGCCCGGCACGCTCAGCTACCGGGTCCTCCAGCATCGGGAGCACGCCGCCGGTCAGGGTTTGGCCCTTTGATGCGCACTCTTGTCATTGGCGCCTCTGGACAGGTCGGTGGGGCGTTGGTTAACGCGCTCACCGCCCACGGTCACGCCGTGACCAGCACCTACGCCACGTTCCCCGTGGACGGCGCCACTCCGCTCGATCTTCGCGACCATCAGGCCCTCGAGCGGCTGATCCGCGAAGCCGCGCCCGACTGGATCTTCTGCCCCGGGGGTCTGACCCGCGTGGACTGGTGTGAGGAGCATCCCGATGAGGCGTTTCAGATCAACACGGCTGGTGCTTTGGTGGCGGCGCGTGCCGGCGCCACCCTCGGGGCTGGCTTCGTGTACTACTCGAGCGAATATGTCTTCGACGGGGAGCGCGGCCCCTACGGCGAGAAGGACCCACCGCGACCCCTCAGCGTTTACGGGAGGACTAAGCTCCAGGCGGAGCAAGCGCTCCTCGCTGAGATTCCCCGCGCGCTGGTGATCCGGACCACAGTGGTTTATGGACCCGAGCGCCAGGGGAAGAATTTCGTCTACCAGCTTCTCCGGCGCTGCCAGCTCGGAGAGACCGTGCGGGTTCCGGTGGATCAATTGTCGAGCCCGACCTACAACCAGGATCTGGCCGCGGCAAGCCTGGAGCTTGCCGAGCGGGAGATGCTGGGTCTCTTCCACATTGCGGGCGCCGAAATCCTTGATCGCTACGCTTTTGCGTGCCTGGCGTGCCGGGTCTTCGGCGTCGATGCCTCTCGCGTTGAGCCAGTGATGACTGCCGGCCTCAACCAGCGCGCGCCCCGACCGCTCCGCGGAGGGCTCCGGATCGACAAGGCCCTGAGCCTCTTGGTGACCACCCTTCGCCCCGCCGAGGCCGGTCTCCGGGCCATGCGTGACGCGCTGGAACGCGGCGAGGAGCGGAGCGAGCGGGCGCCAGGTTGACACTCTCAGAAACACTACGGTAGGATGATGTTCCGACCGTCAGTCTGGAACGGTGAGCGTAGCTCAATTGGTTAGAGCACTGA
>CAYFIG010000395.1:0-2085 GCA_964342905.1 uncultured bacterium | reverse complement strand
TATTGGATTCGTTACCCAGCATCCATAGAAGAACATAGGGCTCGTCCTTGTACTCCGACACGAGTTTACGGACACTCTCTTTCATCTTCTCCTTCATTTCATCTCGCTTCTCCTTCACCTCTTCCTTCATCTGCTCCTTCTGCTGGGCGAAGGTCGCCGGGGTGAAGGCGAAAGCACCACCCACAAGCACCACCACGAGCCATAGACCCCACTTGCGTGTCATACCAACCTCCCTTTCATTGAGCTGTGTTCGCGCTCCCTCACTCGTGGGACGAGGAGGTCGAGGGCAAGCGCAAACATCCTACTGTGGAAAAACCAGAAACTGCAAGCTGGTTGTTTTGTTACCCCCGGCGCCTTTTGAGACGGCGGAGCGTGGCAAGGTTTTTGGCGTCGGCGTTGCCCTCCTTCGGGGTCTCCAGGACCATGGGGAGGTGGGCAAAGCGAGAATCGGTCAGGAGAGAGCGGAATGCGGAGAGCCCGATCTTGCCCTTGCCGATGTGCTCGTGCCGGTCGACGCCCGAGCCGAGACCCTGCTTGGCGTCGTTGAGGTGGAAGGCGAGGACCGTCTTGGTCCCGACGGTCCGCTCGAGCATTGCCAGGGTAGCCGCGTAGCCGACGCGGGTGCGGATGTCGTAGCCCGCGGCGAAGAGGTGGCACGTATCCAGGCAGATGCCGAGCCTCTCGGGGGATCGGGCTCGGCCAAGGATAGCCTGAAGCTCCTCGAACCTTGCCCCAACCGTATTCCCGGCTCCCGCCGTGTTCTCCAGGCAGATCTTGACCCGCCAACCCCGGGTCCGGTTGCACAGCTCATCCAGCGCGGCCACGATACGGGCCACCCCGCCCTCGAGCCCGCTCCCCTTGTGCGAGCCCGGATGGATCACGACGAACGGGAGCTCCAACGCCTCAGCCCGCTCCAGCTCGTCGTGGAACGCCTCCACCGACCGCCTCCACTCGGTCTCTGCCGGAGAGGCGAGGTTGATCAAATACGTGGCGTGGGCGAAGACAAGCTGGATCCCCGTCGCGGCGCGCACCCGCTTGAACTCGCGTCCCTCCGCCTCGGTCAGGGGCCTGCCCTGCCACTGGACCTGGTTCTTCAGGAAGAGTTGGACGACCGAGCATCCGACAGCCTTTCCCCGTTCGAGGGCCAAGTGGAGGCCGCCTGCGATGGACATGTGGGCGCCGAGGAGGTCGCCCGAGCAGCTTTTCACTCGCGGCCTCCAAAGCGCTCGAGAAGCCGTTCCCTCCGGTAGGCGAAGATCACCTTGAGCTGACGGTGCACCAGGAGAGCGTGGACCGCGCGGCCCACTCGGCCGAGAGGCAGTTGGTAGGTCACCCGGTCCTCGACCCAGGTTCCCATCGGGGCCGCGCCGTGCCCGTCCGGAGCGCCTTCGAGAAAGAGGTGCCGGTGCTCCCAGCGCGCGTAGGGGCCCCAGAGCTGGACGTCAACAAACCGGTACGGGGGGTCGTACTCACGAATCATCGAGCGCCAGGAGAGCGGCAGCCCCAGCCACCGAACCCGACAATCCATCACCGTCCCGGCCTGGAACTGGATCGGCAACGGAGTCAGCAGGGTAAACCCGAGCCAGCGCGGGGTCACGGCTGCCAGGTTCGCGGGGTCGGCGAAAAAGGCAAACACCTCGGGCCTGGGACGGGGAAGCCAGAGTCGGAACTCGAGAATGTGATCGGCCATCGCCGCGCTATCATAGAGAGGTGCCCTTAGCCAGTCAAACCCGCGCCTACGTCACGCTCCTCTTGATCGTCTCCCTGTGGGGGAGCTACCCGGCTACAGCCAAGCTCGCGCTCGCCGACCTTCCTCCCTTCACCCTCGTGACGTTCCGGTGCCTCTTGGCTTCACTCTTCCTGGTCGCTCTCGTCGCCCGGCGCGGCTTCGAAGAGGCCCGCGCGCTCTCGTGGAGGGATCTCCGGGGGCTCGGCTTCCTGGGGTTTTCCGGAATCTTCCTCTCCACCGGCTTCACCTACCTCGCGATCTACCTCACCACCGCGTCCAACGCTGTCATCCTCCAGGCTTCGACACCCGTGCTGGTGGCCGTGGGGGCCCGCCTCTACTTGAAGGAACGGCTACGC
>CAYFIG010000394.1:0-2089 GCA_964342905.1 uncultured bacterium | reverse complement strand
CTCACACTCGCGTCCAGCACGGTCAAGGTCGGCCTCAGCGCCATGGTCGCATTCTCGCCAGAACCCATCCGATGTCAAGCCGCCTCGAATAACCCTTGACTTAAAAAGGCCATAGCATATGTTATTGGCAACTCCCAAGAAGCGGATCAAACCAGGAGGAACGCCATGGACTCTAAGTCATTCCCCCCTCTCGACCTCAGTCGCCGTCAGGTCCTCAAGCTCGGGGGCGCCGCTCTGGCTGCCGCGGCCGTCGGATCCCAGGTTGGCCTGAGCCCTGCGGCGGCCCAGACCCCCAAGCGGGGAGGGGTATTCAGGTTCCGCGGGTACACCCCACCCCACTTTGATCCACACCTCACCGCGTCCTACACGACGATGATCAATCTGAGCTTCACCCACAGCCGCCTCATCAAGCACAAAACCGGCCCTTCGGTGAAACCTGGCACCTTCGAGTTCGAGGGCGACCTGGCCGAGTCGTGGAGCCAGCCCAACGAGACCACCTACATTTTCAAGCTTCGCAAAGGAGTCCGGTGGCACAACAAGCCCCCAGTGAACGGCCGCGAGCTAACGGCCGAGGATGTGAAGTATACCTGGGACCGCTTCATGACGATCCCTGGCAACGCCAACCGACACATGATGGCGGTGGTGGACAAGGTGGAGGTGGTCGAGCGCCACACGGTCAAGTTCACCCTCAAGGAGCCGCTCGTCTGGTTCCTCGATTTCGTCGCCACCCCGATGGCGCTCTGCATCATCGCCAAAGAGGCCGTCGAGCAGTTCAAGGACCTGAAGAAGCCCGAGGCCGTGATCGGGACAGGGCCGTGGATGCTGGAAGGCCATGAGCCCAAGGTGCGAACCACCTTTGTGCGGAACCCCAACTACTTTATCCCCGGTCTCCCGTATATCGAGCGGGTCGAGGCGAACGACTTTGACGACCCCTCCGCGCGCCTGGCGGCCTTCGTCACGGGCCAGATCGACGCCGGCGGGGAGTTCCCCGGGATGATGATCCGTCGCCAGGACTGGAAGATCGTCAAGGAGAAGCGTCCGAACCTGAGATACGTCGAGTTCCCGGCAAACGTCATGGTGCACACCGGCATGCGGACCGACAAACCGCCGTTCAACGACATTCGAGTCCGCAAGGCGCTCTCGATGGCCATCGACCGGAAGGCGATCCTCGATGCCACCGCTGAGGGCGTGGGGGTGATGAACCCGCCGATCCCCGCGGCGATCGCCGCGTGGTCCATCCCCTTCAACCAGCTTGGAGAAGGCGCCAAGTACTACGACTACAACCCGAAAGAGGCCAAGCGCCTCCTCGCCGAGGCCGGATACCCCAACGGCTTCAGCACAACGCTGGACTATGCGACCTATGGCTCTCAGGAGCTCATCGACGCGGTGCAGATGTCGGTGAAGATGTGGAAAGACATCGGCGTGGAGGTAAAGGTGAACGAAAAGCCTTACGGCGCCTACTTTGCCACCGCCTACGTGGGGAAGTACGACGGGCTGGTTCAGGGGCCCCAGTTCCCCGCGCTCGAGCCTTACAACTTCCTCGCCCAGTACCTTCCCGGCGAGCCGAAGAACCAGGGCCATGTGAACGACCCGGTCCTCACGGACATGATCCTCACCTCGAACAAGATCTTCGACGAGAAGAAGCGGAGGCAGCAGATTAACGAGATCCAGAAGTATATCGCCAAGCAGGTGTACTACATCCGCGGTTACTCCGGGATCTACATCGCGGCCCTGGACCCTGCGCTTCAGAACTTCGGGCCCAATCTGGGTTACGACTACGGCGGGCGTCTCATGGCTGCCTGGTGGAATAAGTAACAGCTCCGCGGCGGGGCTGAGCAGGTGTTCCTACTCGGCCCCGCAGGTTGACGCGTGTGATCCGCAGGTACGCGCTCAAGCGCCTTCTGGCTGCGATCCCGTCGCTCCTCATCGCCACTGTCATCGTGTTCTCTCTCTCCCGCCTCATCCCCGGCGATGTCGTGGTCCTCATGATGCAGGAGAACCAGTACGCGGAGAGCCTCGAAGAGATGCGCGCAAAGCTCGGGCTCAACCGCCCGATCTATATCCAGTACTTCGAGTGGATCGGCCGGGC
>CAYFIG010000393.1:0-2089 GCA_964342905.1 uncultured bacterium | reverse complement strand
TCCCACCACTGCCTGGCCCGCCGCCTGGAGAAAAGCCTGCGATCCGCCGATCCTGGCGGGCGGGCGATCGCGATCGCCGAGTTGGTGCATCATCCCTCCCATGGCCTGGAGCACGAGGTCCGACCCCTTGAAGTCACGGTACCGCCCGTCGGCGCCGAAGGGGGTGATGGACGTGAGGATCAAGCGAGGGTTCTCGCGATGAAGCGTGGCCCAACCCAGATTGAGCCGATCCAGATGCCCGGGCGGAAACGACTCGAGGAGAAAATCCGCGGCACGAAGGAGGTCGAGCAACCGCTCGCGCCCCTCGGCAGTGGTGACGTCCAGGACAAGGCTCCGGCAGTTGGCGCCATAGGCCCACCAGTGGAGGCTTCGTTCAGGGTCCTCGATATCCTGAACGAAGGGCCCCACCCGACGGGCCGCGTTTCCATCCGGCGGCTCCACCTTCACCACATCAGCGCCGAGGTCAGCGAGAATCTTCCCGCAGAGTAAGCCCCTGCGGTCAGTGAGGTCGAGGACACGATACGGCGCCAGCGGACCGGTGGAGTCCGGCATCTCTCGTGGAGGTGACGTCTCAGGCAGCCGAGTGGCCGCCGTCCAGGAAGATCGTTTGCCCGGTCATGAAGTCGGACGCCGAAGAGGCCAGGTACACCGTGAGCGGCCCGATCTCCTCGAGCCGGCCGGTCCGTCGCATCGGCACGTCCCGGAGAAGTCGCTCGCGAATCTTTGGGTCCGCAAACGCGTCCTCGTTCATCGGGGTGACGAACCAACCGGGCGCGATCGAGTTCACCTGGATGTTGTACCGTGCCCACTCCACGGCCAGGGCTCGGGTCAGAGAGATTATCCCGCCCTTGGACGCTGCATAAGCGGTGTAGCCGGGGAGCCCAGCCTGAGCGAGGACCGACGCGACGTTAATGACCTTCCCCGATTGCTGGGCGATCAGGTGAGAGGCCGCGGCCCGACAGCCGTTGAAGACCCCGGTCAGGTTGGTGTCGATGAGCCGCTGCCAGTCCGCCGGATCCATCTCGGCCAGCGGAGTGACATGGGCCAGGCCCGAGTTGTTGACGAAAATGTCCAGCCGGCCGAACGTCGCGATGGTCTGAGCAACCAGCGCCTCAACCGCGCTGAAGAGGCTGACATCAGTGGGAACCACCAGGGCGCGCCGGCCCAGCGCCTCAACCTGGCGAGCGGTTTCCTCGAGGTCAGGCTTAGAGCGCGCCGCAAGGGCCACGGAGGCTCCCGCCTCGGCCAGGGCCAAGGCCATGGCGCGCCCCAGGCCTTTGCTCGCCCCGGTAACAATCGCAACCTTCCCATCAAGCCTCAGGGACTCAAGCATCGGAATGGTCATTTCTCCCCTGAAGACACAAGTCGTTCCAGTTGGCTGATGAGCGGGGGCAAATCATCGTGGACGATCCGCCAAAGGATGTCAAAGTCAACCGTGTCATACCCGTGGATCAGTCGGTTCCGCATGCTGATGATCTCCGGCCAGGGAATCCTAGGGTTCTTTTGCTTCGTTTCAGCGGACACGCGGGAGGCCGCTTCACCGATGACCTCGACCAAACGAACCAGGGAGAGATTTAACATCCGGTGCGTATCAAGATCACTCCTGGACTTTCCACGGATGAGTTCCACAGCCTCCCGGGCATGATCGAGCATGTGGAGGAGCGCCACTCGGTCACGATTGCTCATACTGCATCGCCGCCGTTGCCAACACCTCTTTTCTGAAGTAAGGAGAGACGAAACCTGGTGTGTTAAGATCAACTTTTTTCCCAAGAATCTCGGAAAGCTCCCTCTCCATAGCAAAGAACGCCAGGCCCGGCACGTGTCCCGGTTCGAACTCAACCAGCACGTCAACGTCGCTATCCGGGCCGAAGTCATCCCGCAGAACGGAGCCGAAAAGAGACAGCTTGCGAATGTGGTTCCGGCGACAAAAGTCCGCGATCCTGTCTTTCGGTACTTTAAGTCCGTGGTAGTTCATGGGATGACTCCGTGGGAATACTCTACCTCAACGGTAGAGCGACTCGAGCATATCCTTGTACTTCTCGGCCACGACCTTGCGCTTCACCTTGAGCGTCGGGGTCAGCTCGCCGCC
>CAYFIG010000392.1:257-2096 GCA_964342905.1 uncultured bacterium | reverse complement strand
CCAGACGACGACGTTCTCGATGCAGACCTTCAGTCGCACCGGCAGTAGCTTCGGCAGTTCGTTCAATAGCTTCAACTCGCCCTTCTTCGATCCCTTCAGCTTCCAGGGCAGCGCCAGCTTCCGCAGCACCACGGCCTTCCGGGAGGTCACCTCCCCCTTCGGCACCACCCAGACGCTCCTCAGCTCCTCCCTCACGGGCTCCTCGTCCTTCTCTCTCGGCCCGACGCCCTTTGAGATGAACCTCGCCAATACCCTCCAGACCGCCCGTGACCTCAGCAGTCTGGCGAGTGCCTTCGTGGCCAGTCCGGTTGGCCCCTTCCTCCTGGCGGATCCTGCGCGTGTGCTGAGTCTCGCAGGCCGGGTGCTGACCGAAGTCGGTTTCAAAGAGGCGGGTAGGGTGGTCGGTCTCTATGGGGCCATCTTAGAACCGAGTACAGGACAGATGGTCGGCGGAGGAATTGGGGGTGGGATGGGAGCGTTCGCGGGTCGTACGCTCCTTACCCCAGTTGGATTAGGTCCAGTAGGAGGAATTGTTGGTGGAATCGTGGGAGGACATCTTTTTGGTCGGGCTGGCGAGCTCATCGAATCTTGGTGGTCGCCATGAGGCGATCTGACTATTTCAGGCGTTTGGTCGGTTTGGGTTTTTTGGTAGCTGGTACAGCTTTTGTAGGTATCGCCTGGTACGCGTACTTTGCATTGAAACGCAAAGGTAGAGCGGTTGATGCGCACGACCTCATACTGGCTAGTCTGTTTCTGGTAGTCTGTGGACTTGTGGCCATGGTTTCTCGTGGATTCGGTACCGTAGATTTGCAACGACTCAGGCCACGTCAACACATAGCGATGGCCGTTGCTGCATTTCTTTTCGCCGGGGGCTCTCTTTGGTTAGCTTTTACTCCAGAGCAGCTGATTATCGATGGTCCTCTCGTGAGGGCTGTGCTTGTAATCGGATTTGTTAGTTTTATGTACGGTGGATTTCGTTATATATTGGAAGCGCGGAGACGACCCCCATAGATCACCTCGGCTCCACGGCCCGGCTCACTAACGGGGTGGGAGCCGTCATCGGGGACTATCGGTATCGCCCGTTTGGCGGGTTCTTTGGTCCGGCTCCTCACGATGGGTCAGCCATCCATCACTTCTTCACCGGCCAAGAGCTCGATCAATCCACCGACTTGTATCACCTCGGTGCGCGCTACTACGATGCGGCCCTGGGCCACTTCACCCAGCCGGATCCGCTCCTTGATCCCCGCGATCCCCAAGCCGGGGTCTACACCTACGCGCGGAATAATCCACTACGGTTCGTGGATCCCACAGGCTTGAGCGTTGGTCTCGGGGGCGGCTTCGGGGGCGGCGTAGGGAGCGGGCTCGGGAGCGGGCTCGGGAATTTCGGCGGAGGCTTCGGAGGCTTCGGCAGCGACCCCACCTCCTGGCTGGGCAGCAACACGACCTCCACTGCCTCGTTCAACGCGACAACCACCTGGTCGATGCAGACCTTCAACTCCTCCTTCCAGGCCAGCGGCAGCAGCCTCTTCGGGATGGCCACCATGAATCCCTTTCCCTTTAGTTCCAGTGTCCGGACCACGACCCTCGAGACCGCGGGGTTCTTGCAGACCACGACCCTCTCCAGCCTCACCACCGCCGCCTTCCACCTCCAGACCCTCAACACCCTCACGCTCACGCCGCTAGGGGCGACGACCAGCTTCGCCCAGGGGCTGAGCGTCATCCCACAGCCCTCCGCCTTCGGCAACCTGCTCACCGACACCGCCCGGGTTCTCGGGAGCCTGACGAGTGCCCTCAGTGCCACGCCCGCGGGGCGGTTTCTGCTCGCGGAGCCCGGTCGGC
>CAYFIG010000392.1:0-247 GCA_964342905.1 uncultured bacterium | reverse complement strand
CTCTTAGGGATCGTGGGCAGCTTCCTCCCTCCCAATTCGTCAGCGCAGCAGTTCGTCCGAGTGGTGGACGTTGTTCTCTACACGGGTGGGCCGTTCGAGAAGGCTGGCGCCATAGTGGTAGGAGGATTTACAGCCGGGTTCGGTCGGGTAGCCTTCGGCGCCGTAAATCCTGCACTCGCTCCTGTTGGAGGGGTTGTTGGAAGTCTAACTGGTGGGTATCTCGGTGCACAAGCAGGCAGTGTTATTG
>CAYFIG010000391.1:0-2104 GCA_964342905.1 uncultured bacterium | reverse complement strand
AGGCGCTCCAAAAGCACGTCTGGCGTCTTGAGTCCGTTGCCCGTGATGCAGATCACCAGCGACTCATTCCGGGGAATGACCCCGGCGTCCAGGAGTTTCTTCGTCACGGCGACCGTCACCCCCCCGGCGGTCTCGGTAAAGATCCCCTCGGTGCGCGCCAGGAGCAACATCCCCTCAATGATCTCTTCGTCCGTGGCGTGCTCGCCCCAGCCTCCGGACTCCTTGACGGTCCGGTAGGCGTAGTAGCCGTCCGCGGGGTTCCCGATGGCCAGGGACTTGGCGATGGTATTCGGGCGGACCGGCCTGAGCACGTCGCTGTCGGTCTTGACCATGGTGACGATCGGGCCGCAGCCTTGAGCCTGGGCCGCGTGCATTTTGGCGGAGGCTCGGTCCACCAGACCGAGGGTCTCCCATTCCTTAATTGCCTTCCAGATCTTGGTGATGAGGGAGCCGCCGGCGCAGGGAACCACGATGTGCTTGGGGGTCCGCCAGCCGAGCTGCTCAAGGATCTCGTAGCCGTAGGTCTTGGACCCCTCTGAATAATATGGCCGGATATTGATGTTGACGAAAGCCCACCGGTACTTGTCGGCCACCTCTGAACAGAGCCGGTTCACCTCGTCGTAGGTCCCCTCCACTGCCACCAGCGTCGGCTGGTACACCAGGGTCCCGACCACCTTCCCCGACTCCAGGTCGGCCGGGATAAAGATGTAGCTCTTGAGCCGGGCCTCAGCCGCGTGAGCGGCAACGGAGTTCGCGAGGTTTCCTGTCGAGGCGCAGGCAACGGTGTCGAAGCCGAACTCCACGGCCTTGGTGACCGCCACGGCGACCACACGGTCTTTGAACGACCAGGTGGGATGGCAGACAGAGTCGTTTTTAATGTAGAGTTCGTCCACGCCGAGCTCCTGGGCGAGATTCTGGGAGCGAATCAGGGGAGTGAAGCCGACGTGGTGGCCGCCAGCCGCCTCTCCTTCGACAGGGAGGAGATCTTTGTAGCGCCAGATGCTGGGGGGACCGGCGGCGATACGTTCGCGGGTCACGCGCCCCTTCAAGGCTTCGTAGTGGTAATCCACCTCGAGGGGGCCAAAACAGAATTCGCAGACGTGGGAGGGCGTCGAGGGGTAGCCGCGCCCGCACTCCCGGCACTTTAGGCCTTTCAGCTTTTCCATGGGCCTCTCCATCGGTTGGGGATTTGAGCCCCGGTTACTGTTCACGATCGAGGGTAGCCTCTGCCCTCAATCACCGACCCGTCGGATACCCAAGGGGCGCGACGGAGCCTTCCACAAAATTTTTACTACTTAAACACGCCAGGGCGAGGAAAGTCAAATGGACGATTCCCGAAGGTCCGGCAGTCCTACTCTGGCCGAATAGTGTGCTGAAAGCGCATGGTCCCAACGGCATCGAAGATCCTGACGGTGAGGCCCCCCGGGTCAACCGTGACCTGGCCAAAGTTGTCGGTATCTCCCAGGCCGAAGAGGGAGCGCGGGTTGAGCGCCATGTCCAGCGGCCGCGGGCGCCCGCGGGAAGCGGAGAGCGGACCCGCGATGAACTCGTGGAAGGTGAAGTCCGCCCACGGCTGGTGGCGAATCACCTCGGCGTGGTGGACATCCGCCGTGATCCAGAGCAGGTTCTTGACTCTTGCGGCCCTGAACGCCTGGAGAATGGCGTCCCGCTCCACGGCGAAGCCGGTGGCGTTCTCCTCGGGCGAGCCCCAGACCGTGGCATTTGACCAGGAATCCCGCGCGTTTCGTCCCGTGGGGACCGAGAGCGGCACGCTGGACACCACGACCTTCCAGGCCGCGTCTGAACCCGCCACCCCCTCCATCAGCCAGCGACGTTGGATTGGTCCGAGCATGGTTTTCTCCGGACCGTCAAGCTGGCCATTGTCACTCCGATACTGGCGGGTATCTAGGATGAACATCTCCAGGAGCTTCCCCCAGCGGAGCTTCCGGTAGAGCCGGCCTGGCTCCCCGTCGGGGGGCAGGATAGGCCAATAATCAACGAAGGCTTGGCGTCCCACGGGCATGAGGGGTTCTGTGGAGCCGGCGAAGTTGTTCTTCACCTCGTGGTCGTCCCAGATGGCATACACCGAGGTAGTGCGGAAGAA
>CAYFIG010000390.1:0-2113 GCA_964342905.1 uncultured bacterium | reverse complement strand
CGGTCTTGCGCCTGATCGAGGCCTTGGAGGAGGAGGACGACGTCCAGGCTGTCTTCGCCAATTACGACATCCCCGACGAGGTCCTTGAGGCCATCTCGGCCGCCTAACCCGGCGCCGGGGCTTCGGGTGATCGGGATCGACCCGGGCCTGGTTGAGACCGGCTATGGAGTGCTTGAAACAGGCCCCGCGGGTCTCGCCCTCCTTGACGCCGGCGTGATCGCGACTCCCAAGACCGCTCCGCTGGAAGAACGCCTCCTCGCCCTCCACGACGCTGTCTCCCGGCTGCTGGATCGCTTTACCCCCGCCCTCCTTGTGGTTGAGGATCTGTACGCCGACTACAAATTCCCGCGCACCGCGATCCTGATGGGCCATGCCCGGGGTGTCATCTATCTCGCGGCGCGCCAGCACGGGGTCACCCTGCTCCCGCTGGCGCCGGCGGAGGTCAAGCGCCTGGTTGCGGCCAACGGATCGGCCTCCAAGGCGCAAGTCCAACGCGGGGTCCAACGACTCCTCAGCTTGGCCGAGCTGCCACGCCCGTCCCATGTGGCCGACGCCCTGGGGCTGGCAGCCACCGGTCTCTCGCGCGTGCTCGGCCGGTTCCCGCGATGATCGCGTCCCTCAGGGGTAAGCTCAGGAAGAAGCTTGAGGACCGGGTGGTGGTGGAATCTGGCGGCGTGGGGTACGAGGTGATCCTTCCCCCCGTGGCGCTCCGTGCGATCAGCCAGGCCGTGGCCGACGACGGAGACGGGGCCAGCGATCTCCAGCTCGTGATCTACTACCACGCGACTCGGGACCAGCCCCGCCCCATCCTGATCGGATTCCTCTCTGAGCTGGACAAGGAGTTCTTCGAGAAGCTGATCACCGTGAAGGACATCGGCCCGCTGGTCGCCGCGCGATCCCTGACCGTGCCCGTGGCGGATGTGGCCACCGCCATCGCGCGGCAGGACGAGAAGTATCTACGGCGCCTCCCCGGGATCGGGCCCCAGAAGGCGAAGAACATGGTGGCTCAGCTCCAGGCCAAGGTGGCGAAGTTCGCCCTGCTGAGAGAGCCGGGGGCCCCTGAACCCGAACCTGCTCCTGAGCCGGCCCTCGACGAAGAGGGTGTCAGGAGCCTGGTCTGGGAAGTGCTGGTCAAGCAGCTCGGCCACCGCCCGAGCGAGGCCGCTCAGCTCATCACCGAGGCGCTCCGCCGCCGGCCCGGGATCCAGACGCCGGAGGAGCTGTTCGACGAGATCTACCGCGGCCGGAAGGCTTCCTGATCGGCTTTATGCACGGTCAGCGAAGGAGGCTGAGGAACTCTCGGGGAGAGACGATCCGTGCCTCTTGTCGCCGGTCACGAGAAACTCCGCGGGCTCGCGCCCGGTCGAGCAGGCGCTGGAGGTTCTCCTCGGTCTTGAGCCCAAGGCGCTTGGCTGTGTCAGTGCCAGCGGGGCGTTGGTGCCTCCTATGTTTTAGCCACCAAGCGCAGGTCAGCCGTGACCGGCAATTCCAACAGATCGCTCCGCAAGAGTCGGGTGGAGAAGAAGAGCACTTCAAGATTTTCGATCTCGCCGGTGGCAGGGTTGAGCCGCGCGATCACCCCGTCATCGAGCTCCTCGGATTCCTGTTCGGCGTAGGGTGGCCTCTTGTTGATGTAGAGGATGTCCCCCTCGCGGTCGTACTTGAAGGTCAGCTTCGCTTCCATTCGACTTCTCCTTCGGCCAGCCTCCTCGCGAGATACGCGGTCACGATCCAGTGGCGCGCGGCTGGCGCGGCCTGGGTGACGACCACGACGACCATATGCTTGCCGCCGCGCAAGTCATCATACCACCATCGTTCAACTCTACGTCACTGTTGAGGTAGATGCGGGAAGCGAGCAATCAAGCACGCTACTGAAACGTCCAGCCCTCGCGCATGAACAAATCCACAAGTTGGATGTGCTCGATTCCGTAGCGTTCACACACGTTCGGTATTCTCGTTGCACCCGGCCCGCCCGGATTGTCATGGGACACGACCACCCGGGGAGCACTGGCGTTCAAAAGCGTTTGTTGCCTCGCCAACGCGATAACGAACGGATCAGCTATTGGGGCATCTGCCTCATGGTCAACCCATCGTGGAAACGCACCCTGGATCT
>CAYFIG010000389.1:1909-2125 GCA_964342905.1 uncultured bacterium | reverse complement strand
CGGTGAAGAAGGGCTGCGGGTCGCCGAGGTGGTCGATCAACCATTCGAGCGGGTCGTTGCGTATCTCGGTGTAGGCCTTCTGTACCTGCGGAAAGGGGATCTTCACAGGGCCGTACCCGTGCTCGAAAAGAGCCTTCCGCTCTGCCAGTCGGGAACCCTTCAGCTCTGGTTCCCAGCAATTGCATCGCCTCTGGGCTATGCGTACGCTCTTTCCGG
>CAYFIG010000389.1:0-1899 GCA_964342905.1 uncultured bacterium | reverse complement strand
GGCTAGCCGAAGCCGTTCCTCTTCTTGAGCGGGCCGTGGAGGAGACCACGTTGCTGAGAGGGGTGGGCCACTCGCTCCGAGTTGCCCATCTGAGCGAAGCTTATCTGCTGGCGGGGCGGATTGATGATGCGAGCCAGCTTGCCGAGCGCGCCTTGGAGCTTTCCGGACACCACAAGGAACGAGGGTACCAGGCCTACGCCTTCCGGTTGCTTGGCGAGATCGCGTCCCATCGCGATCCCCCGGATGTCGAGACGGCCGAAACCTCCTACCGTCAGGCGATCGCCCTTGCCGAAGAGCTAGGGATGCGCCCGCTTCTGGCCCGCTGCTACCTCGGCTTCGGTACCCTCTACCGTCGGACTGGACGGCAGGTGGAGGCTCGATCCGCGCTCTCGACTGCGCTTCAGCTCTTCAGCTCGATGGAGATGATGTTTTGGTTGACTCGGGCCGAGGCCGAGCTCGCGAAGACGGAATGAGACTCGATGCGAGCGCCCTAACCCCTTCTGGCTTGCGAGGGAGGATTGACATGCGCGTCCCGCCCCTGATAGCGTAGTCGCAATTCAAGTTTCTATTGTCATAAGGAGGTACTGACATGGCGGTATACATGGTCGATCGAGACTTAAAAGGGATCACGATGGAGCAGTTGGCCGCGGCTCAGCAAAGGGCGATCGAGACCGGTAACCGGTTTACGGCAGAGGGGAAGCCCGTTCGCTACATCCGCAGCACCTTTGTGCCCGGCGAGTCACGCTGCATGTGCCTGTTCGAGGCGCCGAACCCTCAGCTCGTCAAAGAAGTGAATGAGACGGCGCAGATTCCCTTCTCCCGGATCGTCGAGGCTCTGGACCTGACGCCGTAGTGCATGGACACCCGCCGTGCCCGGGCCACGCTCGCGACCAGCTGCGCCACCCACTTTCTTCACGACGGCTTCTCCGACCTCCTGTATGTCCTCTTCCCGATCTGGGCGCGGGAGCTGTCACTCTCGTTCGTCCAGGTGGGGCTGCTCAGAACGGCCTACAGCGGTGGGATGGCGAGCTTCCAGGTCCCCGCAGGGGTCTTGGCTGAACGGTGGGGAGAGCGAGTTCTCTTAGCGACGGGAACAGCGCTCACGGCGTTGGGTTTCCTCACCCTCGGGCTCGCGGGTGGGTTCGTGAGCCTCGTCCCACTCCTCCTTGTCGCAGGGCTCGGCTCCGGAGTCCAGCACCCGCTCTCCTCCTCGCTGGTCTCCAAGGCCTACGAGACCGGCCCCCGACGGGTCGCCCTCGGCACCTTCAATTTCTCCGGGGATCTCGGTAAGGTTACGGTCCCGGCGCTAATCGCGCTGGTGGCAGCCGCCATCGGCTGGCGGTGGGCCGCGGTGGGCTACGGGGCCCTCGGCCTCCTGGCGGCACTGGGAATCTTCCTCGTCTTGAGCCGGCTCGGCGCCGGTGAGGTGCCGAGCAAGCTCGAGGCCCGAGACAGCTCTAGCCCCTGGAGCGGATGGGGAATTCGGGATCGGCGCGGATTTCAGGCCCTCTCGGCCATCGGGATCATCGACAACGCGACGCGCACGGCGTTTCTGACGTTTCTCCCGTTCCTCCTGATTGCCAAGGGGTCCACCGTGCAAGCGGTGGGGTTGGCGCTGGCGCTGGTCTTCGCCGGCGGGGCCACGGGGAAGTTTGTTTGCGGGGCGATCGCGGAACGGGTTGGGGTCATCCGCACCGTGGTCCTGACGGAACTCGTGACCGGTGCGGGGATCCTCCTGCTGCTGGCGCTCCCGCTGGCTCCCGCGCTCATCCTGCTTCCGATCCTCGGCGTGGGGCTGAACGGCACGTCCTCGGTCCTCTACGGAACGGTCGCCGACCTCGTGACGCCCGAGCGACGCTCGCGCGCGTACGGCCTCTTCTATACGCTAGGCGTCGGCGC
>CAYFIG010000388.1:0-2130 GCA_964342905.1 uncultured bacterium | reverse complement strand
GAGCACGATCTGAGACGCGTCGTCCGAGGCGAGGTGCGCTTCGACACGATGACGCGCCTTCTCTACGCCACCGACGCCTCTATCTACCAGGTCGAGCCCATCGGCGTGGTCTTCCCCCGCGACCCCGGCGATGTCCAGGCAGTGATCGAGGTAGCAAATCGTTACGGGGCCCCTGTCCTCCCTCGGGGCGGCGGCACCTCTCTCGCGGGCCAGGCCGTGAACCGGGCCATCGTGCTCGACTTCTCCCCCCACATGAACCAGCTCCTGGAGGTGAACCGGGAGGAGCAGTGGTGCCGGGTGGAGCCGGGGCTGGTCCAGGATGAGCTGAACGCCCTCGTCCGCCCGCAGGGGCTCCTCTTCGGCCCCGACACCTCCACCTCCAACCGGGCCACCCTGGGCGGGATGCTCGGCAACAACTCTGCCGGCGCCCACTCCATCGCCTACGGGCTGACGCTCCATCACGTGCTCGAGCTGACCGTGCTCCTGGCCGACGGGAGCGAGGTCAAGCTCTCGGACCTCACCCCTGAGGCCCTTCAGGCCAAGCTCAAAGGCAACGACCTGGAAGGGCAGATCTACCACGAGGTGGTCCGGATCGTCGGGGAGACCCGGGACGAAATCCTCGCGCGCTACCCCAAGATCATGCGCCGGGTCTCAGGCTACAACCTGAACGAGTTAGTCAAAGACCACCCTGTCAACCTCGCCCGCCTCGTCGTGGGGTCAGAGGGGACCCTGGCCACAGTGGTCGAGGCCAAGCTCAGGCTGGTCGTGCGGCCCAGGCACACGGCCCTCGACGTGATCCACTACGCCGACATTCAGGAAGCGCTGGAGTCCTCCCAGGAGATTCTTGAAACCGATCCCTACGCCGTCGAGCTGACAGACAAGATGATCCTGAACCTGGCCCGGGGCAACATCGAGCAGTCCAAGCGCATGGGCTTCGTCCGGGGAGATCCCGCGGCGATCATGATGGTGGAGTACGCGGGGGAGAGCGAGGCCGAGGTGCGGGCCAAGGTGGAAGCCCTGGAGGCGCGCCGCGCCCGGGCGCGCTTCGGCTACGCCGCCCAGATCGCCTACGACCCCGAGGCCCAGCAGTCGATCTGGAAGCTCAGGAAAGCCGGGCTCGGCCTCCTCCTCGGGATGAAGGGGGACAAGAAGCCCATCGCCTTCGTCGAGGACACCGCAGTGGACCCGGCCAAGCTTGCGGCCTTCGTCCCCCGCTTCAACGCGATCCTGGCCAAGCACGGGGCCCGGGCCGGCTACTACGGCCACTGCTCGGTCGGCTGCCTCCACATCCGCCCGCTCATCAACCTGAAGGAGGAGCGGGGCGTCATGCACATGAAGGCCATCGCGGAGGAGATCGCGGAGCTGGTCCTGGAGTTCGGGGGGGCGCTCTCGGGCGAGCACGGCGACGGCCGGTCCCGCAGCCCCTTCAACGAGCGGCTCTTCGGCCCGCGTCTCTACGATGCGTTCCGCCAGGTCAAGCGCGCCTGGGACCCCAAGAACCTGATGAACCCCGGCAACATCGTGGACGCCCCGCCGATGACTGAGCATCTCCGCTATGGCCCGGTGTATAAGACCTGGGAGCCCAAGACCCACCTGGATTTCTCAGGGCAGGGAGGCTTTGCCGGAGCCGTGGAGATGTGCAACGGGATCGGCGTCTGCCGGAAGAAGCTCGAGGGCACCATGTGCCCGTCGTACATGGTGACGCGCGATGAGGAGCATTCGACGCGCGGCAGGGCCAACGCGCTCAGAGCCGTGCTGTCAGGGCAACTGCCGTCCTCCGAGTTCACCGGCCGGCGCCTCTACGAGGTCATGGATCTCTGCCTCGAGTGCAAGGCGTGCAAGGCTGAGTGCCCTGCCAACGTGGACATGGCCAAGCTGAAGTACGAGTTCCTGGCCCACTATTACGCCGCGAACGGGCTCCCGCTCAGGAACCGACTCTTCGGCCACATTGAGCGAGTATCGCGCGTAGGTTCGCGCCTGGCGCCGCTCTCAAACTGGGTCGCTCGCTCGCGCCTGAACCGCTGGTTTCTGGAACGCGTCGTCGGGATCGACAGGCGCCGGCCGCTCCCAGCCTTCGCCCGCGAACCGTTCACCGACTGGTTCAGGCGGCGCCCGGCCGGCGGCACCGGG
>CAYFIG010000387.1:0-2139 GCA_964342905.1 uncultured bacterium | reverse complement strand
CGCCGCATCGGTATAGCCGTGGTCGGCGATCGTCTTGATCCGAAGCGCGGTGAGCATGCCATCCTTCTTGGCTGCCAGCTCCGCCGTAATGTGGTAGTCGCGAGCGAACGAATCCGCCTGGAGGTTCTCCATGCGGTCCTCGATCCACTTGATTGGCTTACCTGTCAGCACACTCGCTGCCACGGCGATGACGTAGCCGGGATAGACCGGAACCTTGCCCCCGAAGCCCCCGCCGATGTCCGGAGAAATGATCCGGATCTTGTGCTCGGCCAGCCCCACGTGCCCGGCCACGAGGGCGAACACGGTGCGAATCGCGTGCGGTGCCTGGGTGGTCATCCAAACCGTCAGCTTCCCTTCGACTTTATCGAAATGCGCGACGCAACCGCACGTTTCGATCGAGGCCACGTGAATCCGCGGGAGGTAGATCTCCTGCTTGACCGTGACCTCGGCCTCCTTGAAGGCGCGATCCGTCAGAGCCTTGTCCCCCCACTCCCAGTGCCAGATGCGGTTGTCTTTCTTGTCTTTCTTGTCAGTCCGGAGCACGGGGGCGCCGGGCTCTAGCGCCTTCTTGGGATCCACGACCACTGGGAGGGGCTCGTACTCCACCTCCACCGCCTCGACACCGTCGGCGGCGATGTAGCGGTCGGTGGCGAGCACCGCAGCCACCTCCTGGGCCTGATACATTACCTTCTCCACCGGGAGCACCATCTGGGTGTCCGACATGAGCGTCGGCATCCAGTGGAGGTTGTACTTGGCCAGATCCTGGCCGGTGATGACCGCCAGCACCCCGGGGATCGCGAGGGCCTTGGAGGGATCGATCTTCTTGATCTTGGCGTGGGCAAAGGGGCTCCGGACGATGTCGAGGTAGAGCATGCCCGGGAGCTGGATGTCATCCACGTACGTTCCCTTCCCCCGGATGAAGCGGGGGTCCTCCTTGCGCTTCACCGAGTGCCCCATTCCTCCGATCTCAGGCGAGGTCTTGAGCGCCATCATGCCCCTCCCTGCCGCAGCTTGGCCGCGGCGTACTGGATCGCCTTCACGATGTTCACGTACCCGGTGCACCGACAGAGGTTGCCGGAGATGGCCCAGCGGATCTCGGCCTCGTCGGGTTGGGGGTTCTTCTTCAGGAACGCGTAGCCGGTCATGAGCATCCCCGGCGTGCAGAAGCCGCACTGGAGGCCGTGCTCCTGCATGAAGCCCTCCTGGACCGGATGGAGCTTGCCATCCTGCTCCAGGCCCTCCACGGTCATGATCTCCTTCCCGTGAGCCTGGACGGCGAAGACGGTACACGATTTGACGGGCCGACCATCGAGGATGACGGTGCAGGCCCCGCAGTGGGTGGTGTCGCAGCCGATGTGGGTGCCAGTCAACCGGAAGATGTCCCGGATCAGGTGAACGAGCAAGAGCCGGGGCTCCACCTCCGCCTCACGCTTCTCCCCGTTGATCGCGACTTGGACCAGCATCGTCCTCACTCCTTCCTTTCGCTCGCCTCAGACGGCGGGGCCCCAGCCCCGCGACGTCCTACGGCTCGCACTACCGCCCACGGGCGCGCTCAACTGCTTTGACGATCGCCCGGGCTGTCAACACCCTGACCAGATCCCGCTTATACTCCGCCGGACCTCGGAGGTCTGAGGTAGGCTGGGCCTCCTCGGCTGCCAGTTGGGCCGCCTGCTTGATGGTCCCCTCGTCAAGCCTCTTTCCCTGAAGGAACGCTTCGGCTTTTTTTGCCTTGATCGGTGTCAGGCCGACGTTGGTCAGCCCGATCCCGGCTCGCTCACAGGTTCCGTCCGCGCCGAGCGTAACCTGGACAGCCACGGCCGCAGTGGCGAAGTCACCCACTTTCCGCTCCAGCTTCAAGTAGGCTCCGCCACTTCGCGGCGGCGGGATAGGGATCCTGATCTCGGTGAGGATTTCGTCGGCATTGAGGGCGGTGGTGAAGGGTCCGGTAAAGAACGAGGTCACCGCGATGCGACGCTCCCCCCTCTGTCCGACAGCCACCACCTCGGCCCCAAGGGCGAGCATGGTCGCGGGGTGGTCGTTTGCCGGATCCCCATGGGCCAGGTTCCCACAGACCGTGGCCAGGTTCCGGACCAGAGGGTCGGCAATGAACCTGGTCGTGTCGAGGAGGATCGGATATCG
>CAYFIG010000386.1:0-2142 GCA_964342905.1 uncultured bacterium | reverse complement strand
TGCGGGAGGGGTGGCGGAGTTTCCTGAGCGCCTTCGCTTCGATCTGTCTGATCCGTTCGCGCGTCACGGCGAAATCTTGGCCCACTTCCTCAAGCGTGTGCTCGCAGCCGTCGGAAAGACCGAAGCGGAGCCGGAGCACCTTTTCCTCGCGCGGGGTCAGGGTATTCAGGACCTTGTTGGTCTGTTCCCGGAGGCTGAGTCCGATGATGGACTCCATGGGGGAGACGGCCTGCTTGTCCTCGATGAAATCTCCCAGGTGGGAGTCTTCCTCTTCCCCGATCGGCGTCTCGAGAGAAATGGGTTCCTGCGCGATCTTGAGCACTTTTCTAACCTTCTCAACCGGCACATCCATCTTGATGGCGATCTCCTCCGGGGTGGGCTCGCGACCGAGCTCTTGGACGAGCTGCCGGGAGGTGCGGATCAACTTGTTGATCGTCTCGATCATGTGGACCGGGATCCGAATGGTGCGCGCCTGGTCGGCAATGGCGCGCGTGATGGCCTGGCGGATCCACCAGGTGGCGTAGGTGGAGAACTTGTAGCCGCGTCGGTACTCGAACTTGTCCACGGCCCGCATGAGGCCGATGTTCCCCTCCTGAATCAGGTCGAGGAACTGGAGCCCCCGGTTCGTATACTTCTTGGCGATGGAGATGACCAGTCGGAGGTTTGCTTCCACCATCTCCTTCTTCGCCTGGGCGGCTTTTGCCTCCCCCGCTTTGAAGATGCCCACGATGCGCTTGAGCTCGTCGGCCTTGGCCCGGGCCTGCTCCTCGGCCCGCTTGATCTTCTGGTGGGCCATCCAGACGAGCCGATCCTTGATGCTCCCGTACCGGGCGGCGGCCTTTTGATACAGGTCGCGGTCCCCGTCTTCCCCGTCGTCCTCAGAGAGCGAAGCCAGGAAGGCGTCCACCGCCGTGGGCTCGGGGCGAACGCCGTCTGACCAGAGGGCGATCTCCCGCTCGGCCTTGACGATCTTGTCCACCAGCTTCTTTAAGTCCTGGACCCAGAGATCCAAGCGCGAGAGGTGGAGGTTCACCCCCCGGAGCGTGGCCAGCACCTTCTCCTGCTTGAGCCGGGCCTGGGCCTCCAGCTTCTTCCACGGGGCATCCTTCCGCCGCCGTTTCCCCGCGTGACGGACCCGCAGCCGCTTGGCCTCCGCCAAGAGCTTCTCCCGCTCCCGGAGGAGCCGGTCCACGTTCCCCAGGACGCGGATCACCTCGTGGTGGAGCTTTTCCTCCTTGTCCTCGGGGAACTCCTCGTCGGAGTAGTCCACGACCTCCTTCACCGTGACCAGGCTTCGCTTGAGGTTTTCTCTGAGCGCCCGAATTTTTTCGATCGCGAGGTTAGTCCCGAGGATGGTTCGCACGACTTCTTCTTTGCCTTCCTCGATGCGCTTGGCCAGGGCGATCTCCCCCTCGCGGGTCAGGAGGGACACTCGCCCCATTTCCCGGAGGTAGAGGCGGACCGGGTCCTCCGTGCGACCCACCGGGCCCGGCGTCAGATCGATTCCCGCCTGCTCCGCGGCCTCCTCGGACTCCTCTGCGTGCGGCTCAATCTCGGAGGGGAGGCGGGCGCCTTTGGCGGAATCCACGACCTCGATGTCCATGGCGCCGAACATCATCATGATGTCGTCGAGCTGGTCCAGCGAGACCATGTCCGAGGGGAGCGCGTCGTTGACCTCGTCGTAGGTCAGAAAGCCCTTCTGCTTGCCGAGGGAGATCAGCTTGTCCAGCTCGTCCATCTTGGGATCGTCAGCCATTCGTTGGATCCCTCCTGCGAGCGCGTCGCGCTCTCACTGGTCTCGGGCCGCTGGGGGGCGGGCTGTAGCGGCCAGCTCCCGCACCTCCAGTGCTTGCCGCTCCAACTCGCGGAGCTCTGCCTCCAGCTCGGCCACGGTCGGATCGCCCGAGGTCTGGGCGCGGGCGATGACCTGGGTAACCTGGCGGATGCGCCGGAGGCGGTGTCGGATCTCGTAGCGTCGGAGGTACTCCAGGATTAACCGAGCGGGCTCGGGCCAGCTGCGCTCCTCGACCAGGAGTTGAGCCAAGAGCCCCCGCTCGGTCTCCCCAGGGAGGTCCGGCATGAGCGCCTCGGCAGGCGCCTCCGGTCGCTCCCTCAAGGCCCTCAAAATCGCCTGGAGCCCTG
>CAYFIG010000385.1:0-2162 GCA_964342905.1 uncultured bacterium | reverse complement strand
CGCCAGGCGCCGGACCTCAGCCAGCAGCTCCTCGTTCGTCAGCAGGTCGCGAGGGTAGTCGAAGACCTTCTTGAAGCGCACCACACCCTTCTGGTCGATGATGAAGTAGGAGCGCTTCGCAAGGTTCCAGGTTTCGTCGAGCACCCCGTAGCGCTTGATCACCTGGCGCGTTTCATCGCTCAGGAGCGGGAACGGAAGCCCGAGCTTGGCCTGGAACTGGCGATGCTTGGCCGGCCCATCCACGCTGACGCCGATGACCTCCGCGCCCGCTGCCTTGAAATTCGCGTAGCCGTCCCGACGGGACGCCAGGTCGGCCTCTCAGGCTTCGAGGAAGTCGCCCAGGTAGAAGTGGAGGACCACCACCTGCTTGCCGGCGTACTGGCTCAGGCGCACGGGCCTGTCCGTCGTACCCGGGAGCGTGAAGTCCGGGGCCTTCTGGCCCACCTCCACAGCCCACGCGTGGCCGCCAAATCCGCTTAAGACAAAAGCGACGAGCAGAACTCCACGCAGGCGTCCCAATCCTGACCCGTTCATGCGCCGTCCCCCCTCTCTCGGCTTCCCCTCAATCATAGCTACTTCTTCATCGTTTCCCCTTCTTTCTTCATCTCCCCTTCCTTTCTCATCTCCTTCTTCATCATCTTGCCTTCCGGCTTCTTCATCCCGCCCTGCCCCTTCATCATCTCCTGTCCCTTGGTCATCTCCCCTTCTTTCGACATCTCACCTTCCTGCTTCATCGGCTCATCCTTGATCGTCTTCTCTTCTTTCATCATGTCCTTCTTCTTCATCATCTCCTTCTCACCGCCCGCCGAAGGCCCCACGAGCCCCCCGAATGGGACCAGCGACACGGCGAGAACCGCCAGAGTGACCGCCCACCGCCTCGTCAGCCACCGCATATGCCTTCCTCCTTTCAATCTGACCCTCCGCGGGTCTTTCACGCAGTCTGCTCCTCCGCCCACGGTGAGTTGTCACAGGGATGTCAAATGTTGGTAACAGGCTACCAACAGAAAGGCAAGAGGAGGAAAGGACCAACGGAGGAAGGACGCCGGAAGGCGCGGTCTAGAGCCGGGCAACCTCGACGAGGTTCGAGTGCAGGGCCCGGCCCCCGCCCAGGTCGGTGACCCGGTCGGAGGTCAGCACGTTCACCCCCCGGCCGTCCGGCGAGAACTTGTGCCACCAGATCCCCTCGATCACCGCCACGCCGGGCCGGTCGTGAACCTTGCCGCAGATGACACCCTGGGTAAAGGGGTGATCCGGGTTCCCGGAGACCTCGATGATCCGTCCCGCCTCGACAGTAACGACGAGGCTACACGCCGAGGGGCAATCGTGGGGGCAGACGGAAATCACGCGTTCGGCCATCGTGGCCCTAGCCTAGCACAGGGGCGTGTTCACATCTCAGGCGCGCGCTTCACAGACCGAGCGGAACCGACGCCGATTGCGATATCATACGCGCCATGAGGCTCGCAGCCCTCAAACCGTTCCACGAGCGCCCGGAGGCGCGGCGGCTGGCCCTGATCTTCGCGGTGGTTTATTTCGCCCAGGGGATGTGGTACCTCCCGAACCTCTCTATCACGTTCCTCCTGAAGGATACCCTCGGCCTGAGCGCCGCCCAGACGGCCGGGTTCTTCGCGATCACCGTCATCCCCTGGCTCATCAAGCCGGTCTATGGGCTCATCTCCGATTTCGTTCCGCTCTTCGGGCGAAGGCGGAAGAGCTACTTCCTTCTGACCTCCGGGCTCGCCGCCACCATGGGCTTCACCCTCAGCATGATGCCCTCGTACACCTACTGGAAGATCGCCATCTTTTTTACTCTCATGGGGCTGGGCCTGGCCTTCACGGACGTACTGACCGACGCGATGATGGTCGAGAATGGCCAACGGCTCGGGCTCACCGGACCGTTCCAGGCGGTCCAGTGGGCCGCCATTTCTCTGGCGTCGATGCTCGTGGGGATCGGGGGCGGCTGGCTGGCGCAGCACAAGCCCCTCAACGCGGCCTTCATGATCGCCATGGTGTTCCCCTTGATCTCGTTCACCACGGCGATCTGGATCATCCGCGAACCACGAGTGGAGGTGGGAGCGCAGCAGTTCTGGGAGACCTGGACAGCCATCCGGGGAGCAATCGGGTCACGCCCGCTCTGGATCGTGGCCGGGTTCATCTTCTTCTAC
>CAYFIG010000384.1:0-2176 GCA_964342905.1 uncultured bacterium | reverse complement strand
GAGGGGGCCTCGACGGCCCCCTCCGAGGCCTCCCCCAGGGATCCGATTGCGCCGGCCAAGCCGGCGCTCGAACATGGTCGCGGGCGTCATTTCGGGATCAGCGCCTCGAATTCGGCGCGGAACTTCTCGATATAGCTGATGTACGGCCCCACGGCGCCGTCGTAGAAGGCGCAGATCGTGGTGCCAGTACCCCGGCGGGCCGCATCCAGGATCGTGTCCAGATCTTCCTTGCGTCCCTTCCCCTCGACGATCCGCTTCGTCATCTTATAGATCCACCCGGTGGACTCACGGCACGGCGTGCACTGACCACACGACTCGTGAGCATAGAAACGGGCGACCACCATGAGCGCTTCGGGAATTGAAACGGTTTCGTCCATGACGATCACGCCGGCAGAGCCCGCCATGCTCCCCGCGTCCCTGATCCCGTCAACATCCAGCGTGACGTCGATTTCGTCCGCGGTCAGGATCGCCGCGGAGGAGCCGCCTGGCACCACCGCCTTGAGCCGTCGCCCGTTCGGGATGCCGCCGGCGTGTTCATAGATCAGTTCCCGCAACGTCGCAGAGACCGGCAGCTCGTACACCCCGGGGCGCGCCACATGGCCCGAGACCGAGTACATTCGGGTCCCGCCCTGGGTCTTGGTCCCGAGGCTCACGAACCACTCGGCACCCCGGTTAATGATGTGGGGAACGTGACAGAGGGTCTCCACGTTGTTCACGATGGTCGGGCAGTCAAAGGCGCCGCGCACCGCCGGAAACGGGGGCTTGAGCTTGGGCCACCCTTTCTTCCCTTCAAGGGACGAGATGAGCCCGGTCTCTTCCCCGCAGATATACGCGCCCGCTCCGCGGTGAACAATCACGTCCAGGTCGAACCCAGAGCCCAGGATGTTCTTGCCGAAGAGTCCCGCCTCATAGGCCTCCTCGACCGCAGTCTTGAAGATCCGCCATGGTTCGACGTACTCGCCGCGGATATAGACAAAGGCCAGGTGCGAGCCAATGGCGTAGGCTGAGATGATCATCCCCTCGATGAGCGCGTGGGGGTCTCGCTCCAGAAGGTAGCGGTCTTTGAAGGTCCCCGGCTCCCCCTCATCGGCGTTGACGACCAAATACTTCGGCTTCGGGCTGTCCTTGGGGATGAACCCCCACTTCACCCCGGTGGGGAAGCCGGCGCCGCCCAGACCCCGGAGGTTCGAGCGCTTGACCTCGTCGGTGATGGCAGCGGGAGCCATGCCGAAGGCCTTCTTTAGCGCCTCGTAGCCGCCGGTTTGGCGGTAGACCCGGAGCGTGTGTGAGTCGGGCAGATGAAAGTTCCGCGTCAGAATCCACTCAGCCATCACTGAAGCTCTGCGAGGATCCGGTCGATCTTCTCGGGGGTCAGGTGTCCCTCGTAGCGGTCGTCCACCTGCATCATGGGCGCCATCTCGCAGGCGCAGAGGCACTCCACCGAGAGGAGAGTCACCCGACCGTCCTTGGTGGTCTCCCCTATGTCCACTCCGAGCTTCTTCTTGAGGTAGGCGAACACCTTCTGGGCGCCCAGGAGGTAGCAGGTGAGGTTGTGGCAGACCGAGACAACGTGCCGGCCCTTCGGCTTCGTAAAAAAAAGGGTATAGAACGTGACGACCTCGTGGACATGGGCCGGTGAGAGATCAAACAGGCTCGCGACGTATTCCTCGACCTCCAGGGAGATATAGCCGAAGGCCTCCTGGGCCAGGTCGAGGACCGGAAGGAGGGCGGCCCGCCTGTCCGGGTAGAGGGCCTGAAGCCGGCGGACCTCAGCGAGCTGGGCAGAGGTGAACTCGACCTTCTGGGCGGCAAGGCTCATCGGTCAAGTTCTCCGCGGCGCCTCATCGATCGAGCTCTCCGCCGATCATGTTGACTGAGCCGAAGGTGGGGACGACGTCGGCCACCATTCCACCCTCGATCATCCGATGGAGCGCGGCCATCGGCGGAAAGCACGGGGGCCGGCAGCGGACCCGATAGGGGCGATCACTCCCGTCTGACACGATATAAAACCCCAGCTCGCCGTTGGCGCCTTCCACCGGGAAGTACGCCTCCCCTTTGGGCGGGCGGATCCCGAACCCCTCCATGATCAGCATGAAGTGGTTCATGAGCCCCTCGATGGAACCGTAGGTGTCCTCTTTCGGGGGGAGCACCACGCGCTTGTCCGCTACATTGACCT
>CAYFIG010000383.1:0-2184 GCA_964342905.1 uncultured bacterium | reverse complement strand
TCCGCTACGTGGACCAGGACGGGTTCAGATCCATCACCCTTCCCATGCTCTTCCCCGTGGCCGAAGGCGGGCCAGGCTTGGAGCGCGCCCTCGAGGAGCTTTTCAAGAAGGCCAGCGACGCGATTGCCCAAGGGTACACGTTCATCATCCTCTCCGACCGAGGCGTGGATAAGGACCTGGCGCCGATTCCGGCCCTCCTGGCCACGGCCGGGGTGCACCATCACCTGGTGCGCGAGGGAACCCGCACCAAGGTCGGGCTCGTGATCGAGAGCGGGGAGCCGCGGGAGGTCCACCACATGGCGCTCCTCATCGGCTACGGGGCCGGCGCCATCAACCCGTACCTGGCCTTCGAGACGCTGGACGACATGATCCGCGAGGGACTCCTGCCCGGGCTCGACCACAAGAAAGCGGTCGAGAATTACATCAAGGCGCTGAACAAAGGGGTCCTCAAGGTCATCTCCAAGATGGGGATCTCCACGATCCAGTCCTACCGGGGAGCCCAGATCTTCGAGGCCCTCGGACTCGACAAGGCGTTCGTGGATCAGTGCTTCACCTGGACCGCGGCGCGCATCGGCGGCATCGGCATCGACGTGGTTGCCCAGGAGGCGCAGCTTCGACACCGGAAGGCCTTCCCCGACCGGCCCGTCGGGCAGCCCGACCTCGACTGGGGCGGCGAGTACCAGTGGCGGCGCGACGGGGAGTACCACCTCTTCAACCCCGAGACCGTGTTCAAGCTCCAGCATGCGACCGGGAGTGGCCAGTACAAGATCTTCAAGGAGTACACGGAGCGGGTGAATAACCAGAGCCGGAATCTGTGCACCCTCCGGGGCCTCTTCGAGTTCAAGTTCGCCGAGAATCCGATCCCGCTGGAGGAGGTGGAGCCCGTTGAGTCGATTCTGAAGCGTTTCGCCACCGGCGCCATGTCCTACGGCTCCATCAGCCAGGAGACCCACGAGACCCTGGCCATTGCCATGAACCGGCTCGGTGGCAGGTCCAACACCGGCGAGGGGGGCGAAGATCCGGCGCGCTACAAGCGCGACCCCAACGGCGACTCGCGCCGCAGCGCTGTCAAGCAAGTAGCCTCAGGGCGCTTCGGTGTCACGAGCGAATACCTCGTCAACGCCACCGACCTCCAGATCAAGATGGCCCAGGGGTCCAAGCCAGGCGAAGGCGGCCAGCTCCCCGGTCAGAAGGTCTACCCATGGATCGCCAAGGTGCGGTATTCAACCCCGGGCGTGGGACTGATCTCCCCACCCCCGCACCATGACATCTACTCGATCGAGGACATCAAGCAGCTCATCCACGACCTGAAGAACGCAAACCCCAAGGCTCGTATTCATGTGAAACTCGTGGCCGAGGTCGGGGTGGGGACCGTCGCAGCGGGCGTGGCAAAGGCGTTCTCTGACGTCGTACTGATCTCAGGACATGACGGCGGGACCGGTGCTTCCCCGCTCAGCAGCATCAAGCACGCCGGCCTGCCGTGGGAGTTGGGCGTCGCCGAGACCCAGCAGGTCCTGGTGCTCAACAAGCTCAGGGACCGCATCGTGGTCCAGACCGATGGCCAGATGAAGACCGGGCGCGATGTGGTCATCGCGGCGCTGCTGGGCGCGGAGGAGTACGGCTTCTCAACAGCGCCTCTGGTGGTCTTGGGCTGCATCATGATGCGGGTCTGCCACCTGAACACCTGCCCGGTCGGGGTCGCGACCCAGGATCCGGAGCTCAGGAAGAAGTTCACTGGAAAGCCCGAGTTCGTGGAGAACTTCTTCCGCTTTATCGCCGAGGAAGTGCGGGAGTACATGGCCAAGCTCGGCTTCAGCACCATGGACGAGATGATCGGCCGGGTGGGCAAGCTCGACGTCACGAAGGCCATGAACCACTGGAAGGCTCGAGGCCTCGACTTCTCCTCGATTCTCTATCGCCCCGACGTCGGGCCCGACGTGGCCATCCGCAAGGTTCGCGAGCAGGACCACGGCCTCGAGCTGTCGCTGGACATGACGACCATTGTCCCACTCTGCCGCCCGGCGCTCGAGCGGCGCGAGCCGGTGGACCTGCGCTTGCCCATCCGGAACGTGAACCGGACCGTAGGGACGATCCTCGGCCACGAGATCACGACCCGCTACGGAGCCGAGGGGCTCCCCGAAGACACGATCCGCATCCATTTCACCGGCTCGGCGGGGCAGAGCT
>CAYFIG010000382.1:0-2186 GCA_964342905.1 uncultured bacterium | reverse complement strand
AGACGAACTCCTGCATGACCAGGGTGAGGGTGAAGATCACGACCGTGAGGATGCCCGCGATGGAGATGGGGACCACGACCCTCACGAAGGCCCCGAGCCGGCTGTAGCCGTCGATCATCGCCGCCTCCTCGATATCGCGCGGCACGGCCTTGAAGAAGCCCATCATGAGCCACGTGCAGAACGGGACCGTGAACGAGGGGTACACCAGCACCAGGGACCAGAGCGAGTCCTGGAGGCCCAGGTCCCCGATCACGCGCGCGAGAGGGATGAAGAGAAGCGTGGGGGGGACGAGATAGGTCAGGAAGATCCCGATGCCGAGTTGCTCCCCCCAGCGGCCGGTCATCCGGGCAAGGGCGTATCCGGCGGGGATGGCCAGGAGCAACGTGATAGCCACCACGATGGCACCGACGAAGAGCGTGTTCAGGAGCCAGTTGATGAAAAGGGTTTCGGCGAACAGCACGCGCAGGTGCTCGAGGGTCGGCGGCTGGTTGAACCAGAAGGGGTTGTTCTCACGCTTTATCAGGTCCGGGGTCTGCTTGAGGGCAGTGATCAGCATCCAGGCGAAGGGGAAGGCGGTGAAGATCACGAACGCCGCCACCACCCCGAAGTGGACGACACTGGCTCCGGCCCGCTTGGCTTTCGGCGCGAGCGCCATCTCAGGTCACCTCCGTCCGCCGGGCGACGCGCAGGAACAGGAAGGCGGCAGCGAGGAGGAGCGGGAAGAGGAACACCGCGATCGCGGCGCCTTCGGCGATGTCGCCTCCCTGGATGCCGGTGAAGAAGGCCAGGCTGGCCAGGACCTGAGTGGTGTCGTACGGCCCGCCGCGGGTGAGCACGAAGATCACGATCATGTCGGTGAAGGCGAAGACGAAGCCGAAGAGCGCCGCCACGAGCATGATCGGGCGGACGAGCGGGAAGGTGATCTGGAAAAAATGGCGCCAGAAGCCGGCGCCATCCACGGCGGCCGCGTCGTGGATGTCCTTGGGGATGGAGGTGAGGCCGGCCATGATGATCACCGTGGCCAGGGGGAGGAGGCGCCAGACGTGTACGGCGATGACGGAGCCCATGGCCAGGTACGGGATGCCGAGCCACATGAACCAGCCGTTGGCATCGATGAAGCCGAGGGCCTGGAAGGTCCAGTTGATGACGCTGTACGTGGAGTCGAGAATCCAGAGCCACCCGATCGTCCCGAGCGAGATCGGCGCCACCCAGGGAAGCAGGATCAGGAATCGGACGAACCACTTCAGCCACTTCCAGCGGAAGTCCGCCTGCAGCGCCAGCGCCAGGATGTTCGCGAGGATCACCACCAGCACCTGGGAGCCGATCGCGAAGACAAAGGTGTTCCAGAGCGAGGTTCGAAACTTCACGGTCTCCCACACGCTCGCGAAGTTCTTCAGGCCCACGAACTCCAGGGTCCGGCTCCCCATGGAGATGTTCGAGACGCTGTAGTAGAGCGCCAGGAAGAAGGGGAGGCCCACGACGAGCACGATGTAGAGGACCGCAGGGCCGATCATCAGGGGCCACAGCCACTCCTCGCGGTCCAGGAGGAGTCGGAAGCCCCGGGGCCGGGCCGCCGGCGCGGCGACGGCTTCGTGCTGGATGACGTCCATGTGCCTGCTCAGAGAATCGGTTTTGGCTTCGTGCGAAGCCCCGTCGTCCTGTCGAAGAACTTCAGGTCTTTCTCCGGCACGTCGAATTGGTAGCCTTCTCCCGGCTGGATCGGCGTGCTCACGGTGTAGGGGAGCTTGGCGATCACCTTGGCATCGCGGAACGGGCCGCTCAGGAGTCCGTAGATCAGGCGGTCCGAGCCGAGGTACTCCACCCGCTGGGCCTGAAACGGGAACGTTGCCAGCTGATTGCCCTCGTGCATCCCCTTCGGGAGGAAGTGCTCCGGACGAAACCCGAGGAAGTAGTCGGCTCGCTCGACCATGTTCATGGGGGGCGAGCCGAGAAACGCGGCGACGAAGGTGTCGGTGGGCTCGTCGTAGACATCCTGCGGGGTCCCGATCTGGCACACCCTGCCGTGGTCCATCACCGCGATGCGATCTCCGAGTCCCATCGCCTCGACCTGGTCGTGGGTGACGTAGATGCTCGTCGTGCCGATCCGCCGCTGGAACTGCTTGAGCTCGTCCCGGGCGGACGCCCGGAGCTTCGCGTCGAGATTCGAGAGAGGCTCGTCGAAGAGG
>CAYFIG010000381.1:0-2190 GCA_964342905.1 uncultured bacterium | reverse complement strand
GGTGGGCCCGGTAACATTCCCACACCCGCCGGTTCATCTCACGGCACGCCTCCTGCGCCTGCCGCTGGCGCGCGGGAGTATCCGCCAGGAGGAGGAGCGCCTGGCGCCCGATGGCGGCGTGACGGTACTCGTCGGGAAGGATATGGGTGCGGTACAGGTGGGCGCTCTCCGGGTCCAGCTCCTGCGCGAGCTGGATCAGCGTCTCAAAGCCCTCGCATGACTGGGTCTCTCCCGCGAACTGGAACATGGCCAGTTTTTCGAGGGTGGGGCGGCTCCGACAGGCCACAAGCCAGTCGAAGAGGTCCACCCATTCCGGGAGGGGCTCGTAGCCCTCGGGATCCTCGCCGAGTTCCACGAGGCGCTTTCGCAGGAGCTGGTAGTGCCGCTGCTCGTCGTCGAGCTGGCGCGGGAGAAGCTCCCGGATCTCTCGCTCCTTCACATAGGGGATCCAGGCGGCGATCAGCTCCGCGGAGCGGAGCTCGTTGTACACCCCCTGTCGCATCCGGTAGCGGATCTGGGAGAGGCGCACGTGAGGAGGCGCGTCGGGATCCTGGCGGACATCCCGGCCAACCCAGAAGGCGCGATTCTCGGCCGCCAGCTCCTTGACGAAACGCTCCACCTCCGGGTCGCGGGTCGGCATGATGGCTCATCTCCCGCGCACGGCGGCGCTCACGGGCTTCGAAACCGGATTGCCCCGATGTAGGCCTCGGCGCTGGAATTGGTGTCGTCGGAGTCAATGGCGATGGAGATCGCGTCCGGGCCGTCGGGCTCCTCGCCGTAGATCCGCTTGTAGTCCTCGTACACGTTGCGGGTCTCAGTGAGCCATTTCCCTATATCGGTAGGGCTCGAGCGGACCACCACGTAGGTGATGAGCCCGGTCTTCTGGCTCTTGATGACGCTCCCTGCGGGAGCCGCGGAATCCCAGATGTAGCCGATGATCCGCGAGCGAAGGAGCTTGGGGAAGCGCTCCCAGGTGACGTAGAGCTGGAGGGCCTGATCATCCGCGCGTTTGTTTCGGGCATCCCCGCCTTTGGGAAGCGTGACGGCTTTCCACTGCCACTCGAGAATCGGAGTGTCCTTGAGGTTGACCTTCACCGCCCGGCTAATGGTGGAGGAATCCTCTCGGCTCCTCAGGTGGAGCGCCTTCGTTGGGCTCTCCTGGACCACGCTAAAATCGTAGGCGGGAGTGCCCCAGGTCTGGCCTCCCTTCCATCCCTCTGGGATTCCCTTCGCTCCCACGTGGTGCTCGGACCAGTCCTCTACCAGGACGGTTGCGGACCCGGCCCAGAGGGCGACGGCGGCGAATCCGGCGAGTAGTCCTACGAGAGCCCCGACCAGTCTGGTCACAACGCCTCCTTAGCCGATTTCACCCTTTGGGTCGTCCGGTGACCGGTGAGCCAAGTATATCCCCAGGCCGGGGGCTTCTGCCGCCCTTCGTGAGCCCGCGGCGCGGAATGATACACTGGCCCGGGAGAGCCGCCTCAATGGACCAGCTCCGTCTTGACAAGTGGCTGTGGGCCGCTCGGTTCTTCAAGAGCCGGAGCCTAGCCGCGGCGGCCTGTGACGGGGGGAAGGTGGACGTCAATGGCACCGCCACCAAGCCCGCCAAGCTGATCCGGCCAGGCGATCTCCTTCGGATTACCCTGCGGCACGGGAAAAAGCTCATCAAGGTGCTGGTGCTGGCTGACCGGCGAGGTCCCGCGCTCCGAGCCCAGCTTCTCTACGAGGATCTGACTCCGCCCCCGCCTCCCGAGCCGACCCCTACGTCCCCGCCGGTCTATCGCCCACGCGGCGTGGGCCGGCCCACGAAACGGGAACGCCGTCTCCTCCAGCGGCTGAGCAGGTGGTAGCAGCAGGCGCCGCCGGGCAATCTCAGCTCGGCGTATCGCGGTACACGGTACACCAGTTAGGCTCCACTCACCGGAGGGCTTCGTTCAGCCTGGTCAGGAGGTAGTCGAAGAAGGCGAAGTAGTCCTTGGCTTCTGGGACACCTCCCACGTGGGCCGGCAGCATCTGGACCCTGACCGGCTGCCCCGTGCGTTTCTCCACCTCACGCGCCACGGCCAGCGGGATCCGGGGGCTGTAGACCGGAGCATGGATGATCAGTCGAGCCCCCTCCCTCGCCATGGTCTCGGCCAGCTGGCGAATGTCGGCGGGCGAGGGCTCAATGCCGGGCTTTGGCTCGCAGTA
>CAYFIG010000380.1:1349-2251 GCA_964342905.1 uncultured bacterium | reverse complement strand
GAGCTTGATCTCGTGGCCGTGGCGCGCGGTCACGCGTGGACCGACCAGCCGTCCCTCTTCATCCAGGGTCGCGTTCGCCTGGGCGATGATGTAGCGGTCCTCCTCGTCCGCGGTGAGGAACTTGATCCGCCGGCTGGCGACGCCGTCTTTGACCTCCCGGTAGGGAGCCTCGATGAAGCCCAGGTCGTTCACCCGCGCGTAGGTGGCCAGAGAGGAGATCAGTCCGATGTTGGGCCCCTCCGGCGTCTCAATGGGACACATCCGTCCGTAGTGGGAGCTGTGGACGTCGCGCACCTCAAAGCCCGCGCGCTCGCGGCTGAGCCCGCCCGGTCCCAGGGCGGAGAGGCGGCGCTTGTGGGTCAGCTCGGCCAGCGGATTCGTCTGGTCCATGAACTGGGAGAGCTGACTGCTGCCGAAAAACTCTCTGATCGCCGCCACCACTGGCCGGATGTTGATCAGCACCTGCGGCGTGATCTGCGCGGTGTCCTGGATCGTCATCCGCTCCCGGATGACACGCTCCACCCGCAGCATGCCGATCCGAAACTGGTTCTGCAGGAGCTCGCCCACCGATCGGACCCGGCGGTTGCCCAGGTGGTCGATGTCGTCGGCCAGCGCCTCGGCCTCGCCACGCACCAGGCGGGTCAGGTACCGGATGATCTCGACGAGGTCCTCTTTCGTCAGCGTGCGGACACCGAGCGGATGGTTGAGCCCGAGCTTCTTGTTGAGCTTGTACCGCCCGACCCGCCCCAGATCGTAGCGCCGGGGTTCGAAGAACAGCGTGTGCATCAGCGTCCGGGCAGACTCCACCGTCGGCGGGTCGCCCGGGCGGAGGCGTCGGTAAATCTCGACGAGCGCCTCGTCCGGGTTCTTGAAATGGTCCCGGGCCAACGTCTCGTAGATCG
>CAYFIG010000380.1:0-1339 GCA_964342905.1 uncultured bacterium | reverse complement strand
GCTGCTTGCGGTAGATCTCGATGAGGGCCTCGTCCTGGTTGTGGCTGCTGTCCTTCTCCAGGGTCGCGCGGATCGCCGGGTCGTCCCCGTACAGCTTGAGGATCTGCTCGTTGGCCTCGTAGCCGACGGCCCGGAGGAGCACCGTCGCGGCGATCTTCCGGGTCCGATCGATCCGGGTGTAGAGAATCTTGTTGTTGTCGGCCTCCAGCTCCAGCCACGCGCCCCGGTGAGGGATCACGGTAGCGGTGGGCATGGGGCGTCCGGCGGTGTCGGGGCTGTAGCCGTAGTAGACACCTGGGGAGCGGACCAGTTGACTCACCACCACCCGCTCCGCCCCATTAATAATGAAGGTCCCCCGCTCGGTCATCAGGGGGAAGTCCCCCATGAAGACCTCCTGCTCCTTGATCTCGCCCGTCTCGCGGATCACCAGGCGGACCTTCACCTTGAGGGCGGCGCCGTAGTTGTAATCCCGGTCCCGGCACTCCTCTTCGCTGTACTTGAGGCGCTCGAACCGGTATCCTCCGAAGTCCAGGATGGGATCCCCGTTGAAGATACTGCCGGGGTGCGCCTTCCGCCGGCCCGACTCCACGGCGAAGTGGAGCTCCAGATTGCCGGTAAAGTCCTGGATCGGGGAGATCTCATCAAACACCTCGCGGATGCCCTCCCGAAGGAACCACTCATAGGACCGGCGCTGGATCTCCACCAGGTTGGGCAGGTCCGTGATCTCGGGGATTCTGGCGAACGAGAGGTGCGGGCGCTTCCCACGGCGGGCCACCCGTACATCCAGCCCGAGCTTTCGCAGCGGGGTGGGGGTTCGCATGGCTCTGCGCTTCGTCTGCGTCTTCACGGTGGCAGACCTCACATCCAAGGAGATTGCGCGCTGGCGATCACGGCGACGGTGACCGCCGCCGGGTGAACGGGTAGAACCGAAAGCTCAAGATGCGGGAACAGATCTCCTGAAATAGGAAAAGCAAGGCTGCCGCTCGTGCCTCGCTCTCGCCTGCCTCTGGGAACTGATGTCTTCGACCCCCATCTAACCGTGGGTCTAGCAGTAAAGGAAATGCTACCACCCTGCCTGTAGGGCGTCAAGAGGAGAAACCCGGGCAGGAGGACCGGGCCGGTACCCGCCGCCGGGCTACTTGATGTCGACCTTCGCGCCTTCCGCTTCCAGCTTGGCTTTGATCTGTTCCGCCTCTTGCTTGCCGACCTTCTCCTTCACGGGTTTTGGCGACGTGTCCACCAGTTCTTTGGCCTCCTTCAACCCGAGGCCGGTCAGCTCCCTGACCACCTTGATCACCTGGATCTTCTTTTCCCCCACCGTGGAGAGGATCACGTCGAA
>CAYFIG010000379.1:0-2276 GCA_964342905.1 uncultured bacterium | reverse complement strand
GCTGCGGCTTCGCGCCTCCCCGCGCACCACCACTTGCTTGGGAACGATGTTGTTGGCCATCCCACCCTGGATGATCCCGAGGTTCGCCGTGGTCTCCGCATCGATCCGGCCGAGGTTCATCGCCGCAATCGCTTCAGCCGCGACCTTGATGGCGCTGATCCCGCTCTCGGGACAGACGCCGGCGTGAGCCTCCAGACCATGGATGGTGAAGACCATCCGGTTGGCCGCGGGCGCTTTGGTGATCAGCTCATCCACGCCGTCCGAGTCCAGGACGAGACCTATCTTGGCGCTGAACCTGGACACGTCCAGGTGCTTGGCCCCCAAGAGCCCCAGCTCCTCACAGATCGTGAAGACCAGCTCCAGGTCCCCGTGAGGGATGCGCTGCTCCCGGAGCACTCGAAGCGCCTCCAGGATCGCCACGATCCCTGCCTTGTCGTCGCCTCCCAGCACCGTGGTGCGGTCGGTCCTGATCACGTCTCCGTCGCGGATCGGTTTCACATTCCTCCCGGGCGCCACCGTGTCCATGTGAGCCGAGAGGAGGAGCGGTTGGGCGGCCGGCGCGTTCCCTCGGAACCGGGCGATGACGTTGCCGGTCTCGCCGCCGACCTTCCCGCCAGCGTCGTCCACCTCCACCTCGCCGCCCATGGCCTCGAGGAGCTGGCAGAGGCGCTGGGCAATCGCACCCTCTCTCTTGGAAAGGCTCCCGATCTGGACCAACTCCACGAACTCGGAGATCAGGCGATGTGTGTTGATCATGACCGCGCGCCCAGAGGTGTCTCAAACCAGCGTAGGCTCTCCGCTACCGCTCGCATCCGGTGGGACATTTCGGACAGGCGGTGATCGGCACCCTCCAGGATCACCAGGCGCCGAGGCTCAGCAGCCTGGCGGTAGAGAATGTGCCCGTGCTCCGGGGGAACCACTTCGTCGCGGTCGCCCTGGATCGTGAGCGTCCATGGAATCCCCGGCGGGGCGTCCGCATACCGCCGGGTCTCAAGCTCGGCGAAGAACGCCGGCCCCAGCCCCGCCACATCCGCGTCCCGTCTGGTCTCAAGCCCGCGAAGCGTCGCCGGGCAGTTCCACGTCACCACCGGGACCGGGGTGCGCATCTTGCTGGCGGCGAAGAGGGCGACGAAGCCGCCCAGGCTGGAGCCGAGGAGTCCGAACCGGCCATCGAGGGAAGGATGGCTGGCGAGCAGCTCAAGTACGGCCCGGAGGTCACGGATTCTCCCCGCCACCGTGCTGTCGGCGTACGAGCCGTCGCTCTCCCCGCACCCCCTGAAGTCGAAGCGGCAGAGGGCCAAGCCTCGCCGGGGAAACTCCTGTCCGAGGAGGAGGTACTTGTCGCTGTCCTTGGAGGCCCCCAGCCCATGGCACGCCACCACGCACGTCGCCGGGGTCCGCTCGGGAAGATGAAGCACCAGGCAAACCTTTTGTCCCTCAGACGACGCCCACTGGGTCTCCGCACGATCCCCCGACACCGGTCTTTTTCCGCCTGTTCCGAAATACTCGCCTGTACTATATCAGAACTCTCGGAACCGAAGACCCGGCGGAGGCTCGCACAGCGGATTTGCTGAGTCACGAGCCCTGGAAGACGCGGTCGATCAGAATGGCGGGATCAGAGCTGGGCGCGGACAACTACATAAAAACCAGGTCGAAGAGCCGACACGTGTTGGCCGAAAGGCGGGCCATCACCTCGTCAGTCGGAAGCTGCTTGATCTTGGCGACCTCCTCGGCCACCCGCGACGCCAGCCACGGCCCGGACGGAAGCCCCTCAAACTCACCCTTGAACGGCCAGGGAGCGTCCGTCTCGACCAGGAGCGACTCCAGCGGGATCCACTGGACCAGCTCCCTGTCACGCTCGCGATAGACCACCTCCGGAGAGACGGAGACATAGTAGCCCGCGTCTACGATCTCCCGCGTCACCTCGGCGGGAGCCTTGTGCCAGTGGAACACCGCCCGGTCGATCCCTTTCTGCTTGAGCAGCTGAAGGGCTCCCACGGCAGCACCATGAGGGGCGTGCAGAACCACGGGCAGGTCATACCGGTGGGCCAGGTCGAGGAGGCGAGCGAGCTGCGCGCGCCCGCGCGCCATCAGGTCCGCTGCATTCGCGGCTCCCTCGAGCCTATACCAGGGAAGCCCGACCTCCCCCAGCGCTGCAATCCGGGAGTGATGAGTCGCCACCTGACCCTCAACCTGCTCCAGGGCCTCCACATCGAGCTGGGGCCACTCCGGGTGGTATCCGAGGCAGGCCCAGATGGACTTTGCGTGTTGCGCCG
>CAYFIG010000378.1:0-2277 GCA_964342905.1 uncultured bacterium | reverse complement strand
TACAGCTCGAGGTTGTAGAGCGTGAGTTTCGCGTAGGCTGTCGCGAGTCTGGCGGCGGCGAACTCTTCGTTCCCCTGAAACTCCGGCTGCAGATAAACCGTCAGGAGGTCACCGATCTGAGCCCGGCTCTCGAACGTCGCCCCGCCGTTCGCGCCCCCCTGAAACCTGAGCCCCTGGCTATTCACCCACGAGAGATCCCGGCTGGCGGCTCCGGCGCTCACCTGAGCCCGGTCCACCGGGAGGAACGAGACAAATCCCGGAGCGCGTCCGAGGTCGGTCGGTGTCTTCACGCCTAGGGCTGCCAGCTCGCTCCGAAACTCCTCGGTAAGGCGGTCGAGGACCGGCTCGAGGTCGCGCCGCATGGTGTAGACGCCGGTCGTATCGCTCCGAATCTTCTCGATGGCTCGGGCCACGATCCGGGCCGCTTCGGTGCGGCTGAGCGGCTTGGTGTTCAGCACGACCCGGTCCCCGAGCCCTGCGGTCACCAGGCGCTCGAGGTCGTCATAGACCGAGTCGCGGAAGACCGAAAACCCGCCCCAGTTCTTGAGCGGCACGCTGGTCCGGTCCGCCGCCAGGATGAAGGGAGGCCGCCAGACTCCGACGACAAGGACAACGATCACCACCGCAAGCCGGATCACGCGTGGCCTGACCGGGGATAAGGGAAGTGCTAGAGCACCGCCGCGAGGGCTATAAGCGTGGTGATCGAGAGTAACGTCTGACCTAATATGGTGAGGGCGTCCCGAATGATAGGGGTAACCCTGATCTTCTCTTCCTCCTTAGGCGGCACGACGATGGTGTCCCCCGGCTCCACTGACCGGATCTTCGAGAAGCCGGAGATCGCGGATCCGTCGGCCTTGACGATGTGGACTTCCTTCTCGTCTGCCTCCTTGGTGAAGCCTCCAATGCGGCCGATATAGTAATCCACACCCATCCCCTCTTTGTACTGGACCGAGGTGGAGGTGCGGACGCTCCCGACCACGAGCACGGAGGAGGGCTGCTCAGGGACGCGCAGCGTGTCGCCGTCCTCGAGGATCACATCGTCAACCGTATTCTCGAGCTTGTCGGGCTGGTCCAGCCTGACAACCATCCGCCCGACAGCGACACGGCTCGCCAGGGCCCTCAGCAGCGCCCGTCTGGCTTCGAAGACCTGCCGGTCGACGGCGGCCTGGCTCGCGTCCCCGGAGATCACGGCCGTTCCAGCAGACGCGAGCAGTTTCTGTTCCTGAACCTTCAGGAACGCGCTGAGCTGCTCCTGCTCGATCGCCCTCAACGACGCGCGCGTAAATACTGATCCCCTCAGGTAAGCCCGGTCGCTGAAGTCTCCAGCTCGCTGGATCACCGAGCTGAGCCGCTCGCCGCGGACGATCGAGTACTGGCCCGGACGCTTGACCTCTCCGTCCAACGTTACAATGCCGATGGTCCGTAGCTCGGTCCGCACCGTCACCTCGTCCAGAGGTTTGAGCGCCACGTCCTGGCTCGCTTGGCCGGCCCAGGCCTGCTTGAGATCCACAGCGACGACCTCGGTGGACAGGTCAGGCCGGCGGCGGAAGATCTCCACCTGCCCCAGGTACGCCTCTGGGAGCACAGTCTCTCTCGGGAGCAATTGGCTGATCCGCATCCCCGGCTTCAGCTCATAGTCGCCCGGATGCTTCACGGCCCCGGCGACGTGAACGACGTTATACACGCGGTAGTCGCTCGGGAAGATCCGCACGAGGTCTCCGTTTTGAAGCTCCAGGTCGCTCGACCCGTCCCTGCCCGTGAATACGCCGGTCAGGTCCATATCAATGGCGGTGCGCTCGGCGCTCGGCTGCTGTCTGATCACCTGCACCCGCTTGAGATAGCTCCGGGGCGTCACGCCCCCCGCCATCAGGACAAGATCGCTCACCCGCGTGGGCTCCCGCACCTCGTAGATCGCCGGTCGCTTCACCTCCCCCTCGACGGCCACGACGGGGCCGATCGTCGGGATAAAGATGGTGTCGCCGGATTCCAGACGGAAGTCCTTTGTCCGGTCCCCCTTCAGGAAGAAGTCGTAGAGGTCAAGTGTGCCGACCAGGTGGCTGTTGCGGAGCAGCCGGATCTCCCGGAGTGATCCGAGCCTTGTCGGCCCGCCCGCCGAAAAGAGCGCGTTCGTCAGCGTTGAGAGGGAGCTGATCATATAAGACCCGGGCTGACACACCTCGCCCACGATGTGGACACGGATCGCCCGGAGGCGGTCCAGGGTGACCGTGGTGGAAAAGCCCCTGAAGTAGCGCGCCATCTCCTCGCGGATGATCCGGT
>CAYFIG010000377.1:0-2287 GCA_964342905.1 uncultured bacterium | reverse complement strand
TGAGACCGGCGGCCAGCGGAATCCCGGCGCCCAGAATCGTCCCGAGGTGAACCGTGAAGAGGATCAGGTCTCGCCGGGAGATCCGACCGACAGAGCGAACGGTTGCCGGTTTCGCTCGCCGTTGGGCCTGCTCCCTGACCGAGATAACGAACAGACCCTGGTTCCGGAGGGATGAGTCCGCCTCGCCTTCGTTCGGGGCCTCCAGCAGTCCCGCGACGGTCTTCCCCGCTTCATCTTTGGCCCGGTAGGCATAAACAGGCATCGGCTGAACCCGCTATTCCGCGGCGTGGGTCACGCGGATCACCTCGTCGACAGTCGTCATCCCGGCGGCAGCCTTCTTGAGACCGTCCTGGAACATGGGCTCCATGCCTTGCTCAAGGGCCAGCCTCCGGAGGGCTTCCGGTTCGGCCCGCCCCGTAATCAGCTCGATCATTTTCGGGGTGACCTCTAAAAACTCGAACACCCCGGTGCGTCCCCGGTACCCGGTCGAGTTGCAGAGCGTGCACCCCTTGCCAACAAAAGCTGTCTGGAGCGCTTCCCCGGCCTCTCCCAGGCGCGCCAGACCGGCCTCTTCGGGCGACGCCTCGACCTTACAGTTGGAGCAGATGACCCGGACCAGCCGCTGGGCCAGCACGGCCAGGAGCGACGAGGCGATCAGGTAGGGCTCCACACCCATCTCGACCAAGCGCGGGATCGCCCCGACAGCATCGTTGGTGTGCAGCGTCGAGAAGACCAAGTGGCCCGTCAGGGCCGAGCGGATCGTGATCTCCACGGTCTCGAGGTCCCGCATCTCGCCGACGAGGATCACGTCCGGGTCGTGCCGCAGGATCGCCCTGAGCCCGGTGGCAAACGTGAACCCCGCGCGGACGTTAATCTGCGACTGCCGGATCATCGGCAGCTCGTACTCGACCGGGTCCTCCAGGGTCATGATGTTTTTGTCCACGGAGTTAATCTCGAGCAGCGCCGAGTAGAGCGTGGTGGTCTTCCCCGATCCCGTCGGCCCCGTGACCAGGATGAGGCCGTACGGGCTCAGGATGAGCCGGCGGAAGAGCGCCATGCGCTCGGGCGAGAGACCCAGCGTCTCCAGGCCGAAGGTCCGGCTCTTGTCGAGGACCCGGATCGAGACGTTTTCCCCGTGAATGGTGGGAAAGGTGGAGACCCGGAGGTCGAACCGCTTGCCCTCGTCCTGATGGAGGATCCGCCCATCCTGGGGGAGGCGGCTCTCCGAGATGTTCATGCTGGAGAGAATCTTGATTCGGGTCACGACCGCCGAATGAAGGGCTCGGGGCAGCGCCGGACCGGGCTGGAGCATGCCGTCGTAACGGAAGCGGGTGATCAAGGCGTTTTCCTGCGGCTCGATGTGGATGTCCGTGGCGCCCTCACGGCCGGCTTTCTGAAAGAGCTCTTCCACCAGCCGGACCACTGAGGACTGGTCCGCGCCTTCGACCTCCGGGCGGATCGCTCCCTCTCCGCCAACCTGGGGTGCGGCCGGGCTGGGGCCGGCCTTCGGCTTGGCGAAGACCCGATCGAGGAGGGTGAGGAGCTGGCGCTCCTTGGCCGCGACGACAGTGACGAAGAGATTGGTCAACCGCTGCAGCTCGTCCACCGCGGCGAGGTTGGCCAGGTTGGCCGTCACGGCGGTCAGGGTAAACCCTTCCTGCTTGATCGGGAGCAGCCGGTGTTTGCGGAGAAACGGCTCGGGAACCGTTTGAAGGAGCGAGTAGTCCACCGGGTAGATATCCAGATCCACCAGCGGAATCCCCGACTGTTGGGCGAGAGCCATGGTGAGGTCATCGGGCGTCACAAAGCCGAGGCGGACGAGGACTTCTCCAAACAGTTCGCCGCTCCGCTGGGCCTCCTGCTGGGCGAGCTGAAGCTGCTCCTCCTTGACCAATCCCACCTCAAGGAGGTACTCCCCGATTCGCTTTCTGCTGGTCACTGGCATCTCCTGCGATCTGCCCCGGCACCGCCAATCACAGTGGACTACGCGAGAGGCTTCCGGCCCCAGAGGAGACAGTCCGCAAGGGCAAGTTCCTCCATGAAAATCAATAGATTGTCTCGCGGCGAACGGCAGGCAGTCAAGGAAATAAGGACCCCCTGGGAGAGGAATCCCGCTAGGCTGACCTCCTCCCCTTCCGCTCCAGGATGGTCACCATCACGAGGATGACGATGGCCTGGAAGATCAGCAGGTAGGCCGAGGGGGGTGAGGCCATCAGGAGGACCGTGGCCCCCACGCCGAGCGCTGCGCTCAAGGCATAGATGAACAGGACGGCGTGTTCTTGCCTTC
>CAYFIG010000376.1:0-2287 GCA_964342905.1 uncultured bacterium | reverse complement strand
TGTGGGCTGTGGTTTGTTCATTTATATCGGTCAGAGTTGGAGAAGGCGCGGGAGCTGGGGAAACAGCTTCTCGCCCTAGCTCGGCAGGCGCAAGACCCCGGACTTCTCCTCGAGGCCCACCACACGCTCTGGGCCACCTTGAGTGATCTGGGAGAGTTTGCCGCTTCCCGGCAGCACTGGGAGCAAGGCCTCGCGCTCTACGATCCTCAGCAGCACAGCACCCATGCCTTTCGTTACGGGAATCATGACCCTGGAGTCTGCTGCCGGTTCCATGGGGCTCAGACCTTGTGGTTGCTGGGTTATCCGGAGCAGGCCCGAAAGATGAACCACGACGCGCTGACCCTGGCCCGGCAGCTGGCTCACCCATACACCCTGGCTGCGGCCCAGTATTATGCTGCTTCCGTCCATGACTTTCGCGGGGAGCGGGAGGTAGCCCAAGAGCTGCTAGAGGCATGCCTGATCCTCTCGGCCGAGCAAGGGTTTTCAACCTTGGCCTCGCGGGGAAACATCTTGCAGGGTCGACTGCTGGCCGAGCAGGGGCGGCCGGGGGAGGGAATTGCCATGCTGAGACAGGGCCTGGCCGCCTACCGTGCGACAGGCGCAGAGGGAAGACGGTGTCAGTATCTTGCGCTTCTGGCCGAGGCATATCTGCAAGGCGGACAGGCTACGGAGGGGCTCCATGCGGTGTCTGAGACGCTGACGATAGCGGACACGACTGGGGAGCGTTTCCCGGAGGCGGAGCTTTATCGGCTCAAGGGGGAGTTGCTGTTGAGGGAGGCTGTTCCTGGCCAGCAGGACGCCGAAGGCTGTTTCCGACAGGCCATCGAGGTGTCCCGCCGCCAGCAAGCGAAGTCGTGGGAGCTGCGGGCGGTGATGAGCTTGAGCCGGCTCTGGCAAAGGCAGGGAAAGAAGGACGAGGCCCGGCGGAGGCTCGCGGAGATCTACGACTGGTTCACCGAGGGGTTTAACACGCGCGACCTCAGAGAGGCGAAGGCATTGCTCGAAGAGCTCGCGTGAGGAGAGAGCCATGGCGAAAAACGGCTTTCGCGTTCTCGATAGCGACTTGCATGTCATCGAGCCTCCGGACCTCTATGAGCGCTACCTTGACAAGAGGTACAAGGATCGCGCGCCCCGGACGGTTGATGCCTCGCACGGGTACGTCCGCCACTGGGAGGTGGATACGTACGTGTTTCCTCGCCCGATCGGCAAGGGCCGGCCAAACGCCGACGCTCGGGCCCTGGTAGTCCTGAAGGAGTATGCCGACGCGAGGTTCGATGCCGCGTCGCAGCTCCGGGCCATGGCCGTCGAGGGGATCGACGTCGCGGTCCTCTTCCGGACCCTGCCCGTGGTCTGCGTGGACGCGATTGAGCCCGAGTTCGCCATCGCCCTCTGCCGGGCCTGGAACGATTGGATGGCCGACTTCCGCAAGCTCGACCCGAAGCGAATGCAGGCCGCAGCCCTCCTCACCCTTCACGACGCGACGCTAGCCGCCCAGGAGCTCCGCCGCGCCGTGAGCGACCTCGGCTTCGTCGCCGGTCAGATGATGCCCAACCCGGTGAACGGGGTGAACCTCCACGATCCGAGGATGGACCCGCTCTGGACCGAGGCCGAGCGGCTTGGGGTCCCAATCTGCTTTCACCCGGCCCCGAACAACTATTCCGACACCCACTTCGTCAACCGCTTCCTCACGGCTCCCAGCTCCACCATCGCGCTCGGGCTGAACAACCCGGTGGAGCTGATGTCCGCGGTCGCCAGCATGACGGCGGGCGGCGTTCTGGAGCGGCACCCAGGCCTCAGGGTCGCGTTTCTGGAGGGCAACTGCAGCTGGCTCCCCTGGCTCCTCTGGCGCCTGGACGAGTACTGGGAGATGTGCAAGGACGGCGAGGCGGCAAAACTTCAGGCCCTCCCGAGCGAGTACTTCAGGCGGCAGTGCTTCATCAGCGTGGATCCCGACGAGGACCAGGTGGAGTGGGTCATCAAGAAGCTCGGGGATGACACCCTCGTCTTCTCGACCGATTACCCCCACTCAGACTCGCGCTTCCCGGAGGCGACGGATCTCTGCCTCAAGCTCCCGATCTCCGCCGAGAGCAAGCGGAAGATCCTCTGGGATAACTGCGTGCGGCTCTACGGGATCAGCTAACCTCCTGGCTCAAGGGGCGAAGGAAGAAGCTCGGGCGTGAAGCCGCTGCAAGGCCTCGTGGTGCTCGATCTCACCCGGTATCTGGCCGGGCCGTATTGCACGCTCCTCCTGGGTGGGCTCGGTGCCGAGGTGATCAAGGTGGAGCCT
>CAYFIG010000375.1:0-2287 GCA_964342905.1 uncultured bacterium | reverse complement strand
GAGGCCGATGAACTCGATGCCGAAGCCCACGGCCAGGAGGTAGAGGTTGAACAGTACCTCCCAGGTCCCATGGATGAGATCCATCCCCACGATGTGGGCGAGATACAGGCGGGCGTTCCTGCTGAACAGGCGGATGGCTTCTAGGTAGCCCCTAAGGCCACTGAGTTGAATTACCACACCACGCCGCTGAGGGGTCACGGAAGTCCCCCGACTCTTCTTGCCGTCTTCCCTAAGTTAACACGGTCATATCGTAGTTTGAGCCGTCAGGCATGGCGCACCTCTTTATGCCCAGCGTACGGTTGCAGGGCGTCCTTGTCGTTCTCCTTTTTCTGGTCCGCTGTGACGGGATTTCTGGGTGCTAACGCCACTCCCGCCCGGTCGGAGTGGCTTCCAGGGGAGGTGTCGGCTCGGACCAAACAATAAGGTCAGGGGTGGTCGCCTATGCGGGACCGGCATAGCGAAGAAACCGCTTGAACCTCCACTAACTGGAAGTCCTATAACTCGAGTAGCGCGCATAGTCTAGACCGAGTCGATGTGAAAGGAGGTGAGCAGAAATGGCCGAGAAGAAGATTGCGGTCATCGAGCCTGAGACGAAGGAAGAGGCGGGCGAGTGCTGCGAGCCCGAGTGCGGGCCGACCACGTGCGAGCCTACCGTGGAGGCCAAGGTTGTGGAGGAGCCAAAGAAGGCCTCGTCCGGCTGCGGGCCTTCAACCTGCTCTTAACTCGGCCGCCCAGGTGAAAGGGGGAGGGAGTGCCCTCCCCCTCTTTCCCAGGGCTATCGCGATGAATCTTCGCTTCCGGCAGGAGAATAGGAGGACGAAAATGATGGCGCGGGCACTCCTTCGAGGTGCTTTGATGTTGATGGGTGGCCTTTGGCTCCTTGCTGGAGGCACAGAGGTCGCCCACGGGTTCCCCGGCGGGGGGCCGGGGTTCGGACTGCTTCCCGTGACGGACGCCACCCCGTCATGCGCAGGCTGCCATGCCAACACCAAGGCCGAGTACATGCGTGACGTCCCTCCCGACGCGCCGCTCAACGCCACCAACCAGCTTATGACTGAAAAGCACTACAAGGCGCTCGATCAGGGGCTTGACGCCTATAAGCTCCTTCCCGCCGCCGAGCGGGAGAAGCTCCTGAAGCAGGTCAAGCTCGTCGATCAGAACAGTTCGATCTCCATCAACGCCCCGAAGGAGGTCGCGCGAGGGAAAACGATCAAAGTGCAGGTCAAGACAAAGGGCGGGATCGGGCCGGGGAGCAGCGTTATGCTGGTGGACACCAACTTGAGAATGCAGGCCCGCCCGATCCAGGGAAACGGCTGGCTGATCGTGGGCCCGCCAGAGGTAATCGGCCCCGACGACAAGCCCCAGACCTTCTGGGTGGACAAGCGCTTCACAGGTCTAGAGAAGAACGTCAACTTCGTGGTCGTGGGGGGTGGGGCCGACGTGGAGAAGGGGTCCTATCCGAGTTGGAAGGTCACCTACACTCTCCAGGCCCCAGCCAAGGCTGGGAAGTACACCCTCGCCGCGGCCTTCCTCTACGGCACCGAGGAGCCAAACGAGCACAAAGAAAAGGGGAAATGGACACTCCCTCCGGGCGGTATTACAGGCCCATCGGGCCGGATCCTCTTCTCGAATGTTGTAGAGGTGGAAGTAAAATAGCGGGCAAAGGGGCCGAGTCGAGGGGTGTAAGGAGCTGGTCCGGTGGTGGCTGCGCCTAGCCCTCTGGGCCGGCGGCGCGGCCTTGGCCTCGGGGGTCATGGGATTCGTGGCGGGAGCAGCCATCACTGACCGCTTGGAGCAGGACAACCGGTTCTGTATCGCCTGTCATCGCTCTGAAAGGCCCCTCCACGCGAAGGTCTACAGGAGTTTCTCCCGTGTCGACGGAACGCTTCTCACCTTGGCCGGGGCCCACAACGCCAACGCGCAAGTCAAATGCATCGACTGCCACATCGGGGCTGACCGGAAGGATTATCTGATCATCAAAGCCATGGCCGCGTGGGATACGGGCAGATGGGTAGTAGGCGCCTACAAGGACCCGGAAACCTTGCGCTACCCGCTGGGGGACCGCACCTGCTTGAAGTGTCACCCGGACGGGGGACAGAACCCTAAAAGAGAGAAAGCATTCCACAATGCTCCGTACCACCGAGACCCCCGCAACGGCTGCTCGGACTGTCACCGCTCGCACCTGGAGGCCCCTGCCGAGACGAGGTTCCTTCAAGGGGCGATTGTGAAGGCCCGCTGCGACCAGTGTCACCAGGCGGTCCTGGGCATTCCGGCCAGATAGGAGGAG
>CAYFIG010000374.1:0-2290 GCA_964342905.1 uncultured bacterium | reverse complement strand
GCTGGAGCGCGCTACGCTGACGTCCCTTGACTACTTCAAGAACCTGGCGCGCTTCATCACTACGAAAGAGGAGTTCGTCCGGCTCAGAACCGGCGCCGAGTACGAGGCCTTCGATCGGCTGATCAAGGACAACTTCTTCACCTCGCATGTGGTGACCATCAAGATCTACGACCGATCCGGAAGGACTATCTACCATTCCAGGAATCCCGAGATCGTAGGCCGGGTCTTCCCCGACAACGTCCCCCTCCAAAAGGCTCTCCGCGGTGAGACAGTAGTGGGGCTGTCCGACCTCGCGGGGACCGAGCATCTCACCGAGCGTCGGGCCGGGTATTCGAGACTTGTTGAGGTGTACATCCCCATATTCCTCGAAGAGACGAACACGGTCATCGGGGCCTACGAGATCTACAGTCCCATGGGCCCATTCTATCGCCGCGTGTGGAGCCTCCGGCTCGCCGTGTGGGGGGCGATTCTCTTCGGCCTGGCGCTGCTCTACGTGGCCCTCTCGCTGACGTTTCGCCGTGCCTCGGGGACCATCGTCGAGCAGAACCTCGCGCTGGAGCGGACCACCAGCGAGCTTCGTCAGGCCTACGAGGAGCTGAAACAGACGCAATCGCGGCTCATCCAAAGCGAGAAGCTGGCCTCGGCCGGGCGGCTCGCCGCCGGGATCGCTCACGAGATCGGCAACCCCCTGGCCTCAGTCCTGGGCCTCCTAGATCTCCAGGCCCTCTGCCGCGGCCGGCCGGAAGACCGGGCGGAGTGCCGTGATCGGACCGAGCGCGTCGCCGGGGAGATCGTCCGCCTGAAGCGAATCCTCCAGGGGCTGCTCGATTACGCGCGACCCCCCTCCCCCGAGCTGGTGCCCCTCGATGCCAACGAGGCGGTGGATACAGCGCTCGGGCTTGTCGCCTCCCAGAAAGAGTTCGAGGGCACCGCTTGGATCAAGGAGTTTGACCCCTCGTGCCCGCGGGCAGTCGCCGATGAGCACCTCCTTGAGCAGGTCCTCATCAACCTCTTGCTCAACGCCGCACAAGCGACGACGGGGAAGGGGCCTGTCAGGGTCAGCACAGGGGCAGGGCCGGCCTGCCGGTGGGGAGATGGAGACTACCGCGTGGGCCAGGCCTTCGGCTCTGATGACCAGGTGGTCGCGATCTCCATCATGGACCATGGGCCCGGGATCCCGCCGGACCATCTGGAGCGGATCTTCGAGCCCTTCTTCTCCACAAAGGGCCGCGGCCAGGGTTCGGGCCTGGGTCTCGCCATCTGCCACAGCCTCATCGAGGCTCTTCTCGGCGCCCTGGTGGTCAGGAGCCAGCTCGGGGCCGGGACCATGGTTCGGGTGCTCCTCCCGGCGGCCAGCGCGACGGCCGCGCGCCGTCCCGCGAAAACCCCGGACGCGGAGACCGCTCGAAGTGGCTGGTGAGGAGACGAGTATCAGAGACGAACGGGTTCTCGTCGTGGATGACGAGGAGAACATGGTCCATTTCTTGACCAAGCTCCTCGCCCGCGAAGGGTACGAAGTGAAGGGCGTCCACTCCGGGACTGAAGCTCTAGAGTGCATCAAAGACACCGTGTACGACCTTGTCCTCTGCGACCTCAAGCTCCCAGGGGCGGACGGGATGGAGGTGTTGAAAGCTGTCCGCGAGACTCTCCCGGAGGCGGTGGTCGTCATGATCACCGCCTACGGCACGATCCCTTCGGCGATTGAAGCCATGCGGGCGGGCGCCTACGATTACGTGACCAAGCCCTTCCGCGCCCATGAGATCCTCGCCGTGGTCGACAAGGCCCTCGAGCGGATCAGGCTCAGGCGCGAGGTAAAGTATCTCAGAAAGGTGGTGGAGCAGCGGTTCGGCTTCGGCGGCTTCGTCGGGAAAAGCAAGCCCATGCAGGAGGTCTACACCCAGATCGAGAAGGTGGCTGCCGCTCGCGGGACGGTGCTGATTCAGGGAGAGAGCGGAACCGGGAAAGAGCTCGTGGCCAAGGCCATCCACTTTGCGAGTTCGCGGAAATCCTGCCCCTTTGTGGTCATCGACTGCGGGGCGATTCCGGAGACCCTTCAGGAGAGCGAGCTGTTTGGGCATGTCAAGGGGGCCTTCACCGGCGCGATTGCCACCAAGAGGGGCCTCATCGAGGAGGCCCACGGTGGCACGCTTTTCCTGGACGAGGTGGCGGAGCTTCCCCTCGGGCTCCAGGCCAAGCTCCTCCGCGCGCTCCAGGACGGCGAGATCCGAAGAGTAGGCGACACCAGGACGAACAAGGTTGATGTTCGGGTCATTGCTGCCACGAACCGGGA
>CAYFIG010000373.1:0-2297 GCA_964342905.1 uncultured bacterium | reverse complement strand
GGAGAAGAATTCCTCCGGGAAAGCGAGGGGTTCCGTTAGGGACAGTGAGCAGCTGCTGGCGAGAGTCAGTTCGAGAACGGGGCGGTCGCTCCCCAGTGGGGCATTACCTCCACGGCCTCGCCACCGATCCCACCCTGCCTGAAACCTCTGGGCATTCCGGGGCGAACGGACAGGCCAGGGATTCGGGGGCCAAGGGCGGGACGGCGGCCAACTGGGGACCCACGCCGGAGACGTGGGTGGGCTCCACCCCGAGAAGCTGGCACTCGGCGAGGAGGAACCCTCTGAGCAGTCGGGCCGAGAACCGATAGAAGTCATCCTGGGTGACGGCCTCTACTCTGTCGGCGAAAGTCCCGCCCCACGCGCCGAGATGATCGGCCAGGAACTTGACAGCCGCCTCCTCAGAAACCGCCCGAGCCTCCCCCATCGCCTCGGCTTCCGCGTGAGCCGCCTTCAGGAGAAGGAGGCTCATGAACTCCAGCTCAACCGCGATGTGGTCAGGGAACTCCTTCCGGTGATCGGCGAGCCTGAGCCCGAACGCCTCGTAGAACCCCAGGAGGTCCGCCAGACGATGCCCCTTCCGGGCCGAGACGAGGGGATCGTACTCAGTCTCGTACGGGGTCGCGGCCAGGCCGACTCCGAAGAGACGACTATGCTCCCGTTCAATCGCTCCACCCCGAGCGATTTCGACCTGTCGGACGATGGGGTTGAGAATCGCCTGATGGTCCCCGGGAAGGACGTCAAGGATCCGGTCGATCCCTGAAAACAGTCCCTCGGTTGACTGCGAGGGCGGCAGGAATGCCAGCGAAAGGAGCTTATAGCAGGCGCTCCGGGCAACGGTCTCGGTCAGGTCCCTGGTCATCGCCACTTGCCCACAGGGTTGAGCTTCACGGTGATCCAGTCCGAGAAGGCCTTTCGCGCGCCGATCTCCCCGGCCCCGCCGTCCCAGGCCGCCAAGGCCACCGGGACGGTCTTCCCAGGACCCCAACTCGGGTCGTTGGGATCGCCGGTGGCAAAGGGACGCGCGATCACAACGCTCCACTGACCGTTGGCATAGATCCCTTTGCCAACCGTGCTCTGCCTCTCGCTGGTGGTCAGCGTGCTGAAGCCCTCCGCGATCTGCTCCTCGACGGCGGTGCGCTTGATCGGCTGGGAGCGCGGGTTCCCGAGGACCCAACCGGTCAGGTAGCGGCGGGCCTCTAGATTGGTCCAGGCCGTGATGTCGTAGGGGGGCTCGCCGGCCGCGAAGGGGTACCAGTCAAACCACGCGTTCGGGTAGAGCTGCGCGACATCCTGGAACGTCGTGTCAATGTCCTCTTGCCAGTCGGCCTTCCAGTGAAGGATCAGAACGCGCTCTTTCGGAGCGCCCATGGTGATGGCGGCCGTCTTGCTCACCGGGACCATAAGGGCCACCGCGTCCCGGAACGTGTCTGTGTACATCACGGAGTTCTTCGTGGCGTCCTTCCATGCGAGACGGAACGCGATCCAGGTTCCGTTGTGGACGGCCTTGACGGTGATCTTCGTGATCGAGGGGGTCAGGTTCCAGGGCTGGGCGATGGCCTGGGGGCCCAGCGCCACCTCGATGGACGGCGCCGCCTTCCAGCCGCTCCAGCCCGGATCGACCGAGATCGCGGAATTGACGAAGGGGGCCCTCAGGCTTTTCTGCTGAGCGTCGGCCACGGTGGGCACCAGCGCGAGGCTCAGCGAGAAAAGGGTGAGAAGTAGTCGTCGGGTTCTCATGGCATCCCCCTAGGTGATGTTATGGCGGTAGACCTGCCGGGCGGCATCGTAGAACGGCCGGAGGTAATCCGGCTCCTTCACCGGCACCCGCACGATCTCCCGCCCTTTCTTGTCATAGCCCGCGGCCTCACCGGTCTCGGGAAACATCCTGAACGTATCAACGATCTCCTTGGTGTCGCCGAAGAGGTGGAGCAGTCCCAGGAGTTCGGGGTCGTCCTTCCCGTTGAGGTAGGTCTCGATGGCGCGATCCACGCCGGGACCAAACATCTGGCGGAGAAACTCTCTCGGCACATTGACCGGCGGGATGTAGTAGATGTTCCCCTCGAGCCCGAACTGGGGGTAGAGCGGCAGCGCCACCTTTCTCACATGGACCAGGAAGTCCACGGGCCGATCGGCCTTCGCCTCCTCAGGCTTCGAGAGAAATCCCATCAGCCGGATTTTGCCGATGCAGGTGGTGACACAGCGCGGCTGGATCCCCTGCTCGACCGCGGGGAAGCAGCCGATACACTTCTGCGAGATGCGGAGCACCGGATTGAAGAGCACCTTCCCGTACGGGCAGG
>CAYFIG010000372.1:0-2298 GCA_964342905.1 uncultured bacterium | reverse complement strand
CACATAGACATAGTCTGAGAGGTATACCGCCTCCTCGATGTCGTGAGTGACGAACAGGATGGTGGCGCGGAGCGAATCCCAGAGCGCAAGGAGCGCGTCCTCCAGCTCGATCCGGGTCAAGGCGTCCAACGAGCCGAAGGGCTCGTCCATCAGGAGCACTTCGGGCTGCCGGACCAGCGCGCGGGCGATCGCCACCCGCTGCTGCATCCCGCCCGAAAGCTCCCACGGGTAATGATTCTCGAAGCCCTTGAGCCCCACCAGCTCGATGTAGCGCCGGGCCTCGGCCTCCATCCGGGAGCGGGTCATGCGGGAGCGAGTCTCGAGGCCGAAGCGCACGTTCTTCAGCACCGACCGCCACGCCAGCAGCGACTTGTTGTATTCCTGGAAAAGCAGGATCAGCCCTTCCGGCGGCCCGGTCACTTCCCTGCCATGGAGCAACACCTGGCCCGTGGTGGGCCTGGTGAGCCCTGCGATCACCTGAAGGAGTGTGGACTTCCCGCACCCCGACGGTCCGACGATGGAGACGAATTGCCCCGCGTCCACGCGGAACGACAGGTTGCCCAGCGCCACGACGGGAGGACCCGAAAGCGGATAAAAGACCTTCTTGAGCTCGCGAACCTCGAGCATCGCCCGGACTCTACCATGCTCCCTTGACGGAAGGAAAGGGGAGGGCTATGGTGAAGCGGCACGACATGAGCTTGCCGATCTCAATCCAGGCGTTGTGGGACGAGCTTCTGGCGGTACGTGAGGAAGTCCTGAAAGAGGCCGAGGGTTTGTCCCAGGCCCAGGCGGACTGGCACCCGAGCGAGCGGGACTGGTCCATCGGCGAGATCCTCCACCACCTGACCTTGGCCGAAATCAACACCGGGAAACTCACCACCAAGCTCACGCGGGAAGCCGCTGAGACTGGAAAGCTGGCGCCCTTCCCCGCCGACGTCAAGGCCTTTAACCCGCTGCCGCCCTCACCGCCGGGACCGGCCGAGGCGCCGCCTGTGGTGCGACCCGAGCAGGGCCATGCGATTGGGCAGCTCCTGGCCGACATGACGGCCACGCGCGAGCGGAGCCGACAGTCCATCGAGAAGCTCGGCTCCGCTGACCCGCGCCCGCTGACCTTCAAGCACTTCCGCCTCGGCGACCTGAACCTGGCCCAGTGGTGGATGCTCCAGGCCCGCCACGACCGCGACCACCTCCAGCAGCTCCGCACCGTCAAAGCTTCCCCCGGCTTTCCGAAGGCGTGAGGACACCATGAAGCAGAGGCAGATCCCGGGAGCACGGCTCGCGCTGGCTGAGCGAGTTGTCGCTGAATACCGCGCGGCGTTGGATGACGACCTGCTCGCCGTGGCCTGCTTCGGGTCGGTTGCGCGTGGGGAGGCCGAGCCTGAGAGCGATCTGGATCTCTACGTGGTCACGCGGACCCGTGTGCCAAGCCTCATTGACCCGCGCCTTGAGCGAGTCAGACAGCTCCGCGAAACTCCGGAGTATCAGACGGTGGCCCGTGAAGGACATCGTCCTGACACGGTCCCTATCTTCCACACCGCGGCGGAACTGGCGGCGCACCCCTGGATTTTGCTCGACATCGCCGACCACGGTGTCATCCTGTATGATCCCGAAGGCATCCTCGACCGGGAGCTGAACGCGGTTCGCCGCCGCTTGCATGAACTCGGCAGCAAGCGGATCGAGCGTCCTGACGGGAGCTGGTACTGGGACTTGAAGCCGGACTGGCGCCCGGGCGATGTTGTAGAACTGTGACGAACCACGAACGGGCACAGCAGCTCTTCTCGGAGGCGCTCGGAATTGCGGAAGACATGCGAAGGGCGTTGGGACAAAGACGCTGGAATCTCGCGGTGCGCCGGGCGCAGGAAGTTGTGGAACTCGTGCTGAAGGGACTCCTCAACGAGATGGGTGTCGAGTATCCTCGGACCCACGACCCTGCTCCCGTTCTGGTAGAGATCATCCGGCAACGGCGCCTGCAGGCGGATCCGGGCGGGACTTCCTCGGGCAGCTCGGGGGAGCCCGGTGACGTTCGGGGAGTCAGTGAGACTTGATCGCAGACATGTTCGGGTTCTACGGCAGTAAAACAGGCCACCATTCCGGAGGTCAGACCCTCCACAATTACTGTCTGGAGCAAAACCGGCACCCCAAACATCTCTATATCGGCGGCGGACTACCTCCAGGTGAAGCGGACGTTCTCTCTTAACGTTCGTCCGGTTACAAAGACGAGTCGATGAAGGTCATCCTGCGCAATCCAAGGCGCGAGGTGGAGCTGGCGGGCCGGCGGCGCGTGAAGGAGCTGCTGCG
>CAYFIG010000371.1:559-2304 GCA_964342905.1 uncultured bacterium | reverse complement strand
TCGATGGACGCCTTTGAGGTGGCCAAGGCCAAAATGCGGAAGCTTCCCCGCAAGGTCGAGGTCATCGAGCAGATCAGGGCCTTCCTGACCGAGCGCACCGAGAAGAACGAGACGGGAGGGATGCTATGAGTTGCCGCGTCGCCGTGCGAAGGGATGATGGCAGTACCGGTTGCCTCACGGATGACCAGGTCGCTACCTTGCTAGGCCTCGCCCTCGAGGAGGACGAGGATACGTTCAAGGAGTTGGCCCGCTGTCTCGGCGTAGGTGCGGATACGGTGGACGACTTGTGGACGCGGACGGTGGCGCGAGTCGCGAGGGGTTTGAGCACCAGCGCATCCTCGCGATCTCGCCCGCGGCCTCGGCGGGAAGACCGGCCCGCATCTTAGAGGGAGGGGATACTATGCGACTGGGCATCGCAACGAGCATACCGTGGCTGCCAGGCAAGAGCCAGGAGCAGTGCTTCCGGGAAGCGCTAGAGGAGGTGGAGGCAGCGGAGGCCCTGGGCTTCGACGCCGTCTGGTTCACCGAGCACCACTTCGCCAGGCACGGCCTCAACTCGGGCCTCACGGCGTGGCTGGCGGCAGTGGCCCTGCGCACCAGACGGATGCGTATCGGCTCCACCGTCTTCGTCCTCCCCTTCTGGAATCCCATTCGTTTAGCGGAAGACGCCGCCATCATCGACATCCTCAGCGATGGCCGTCTGGAGTTCGGCGTCGGCACCGGCTACCGCCTGGACGAATTGAAGGGCTTCAACATCTCCCCCGATATCAGCCGCGAGATGGGCAGGGAATGCCTCGACGTCATCCTCCGCCTCTGGACGGGGGAGCCCGTCACCTTCCACGGGACGCACTACAAGCTCAACGAGGTGGCGATACGCCCTGTCCCCAAGCAGAAGCCCCATCCGCCCATCTGGTGGCCGGGGCAGAGCCCCGAAACCCTGGAGTATATTGCCCGCCACGGCTACAACTGGATGAGCGCCTCGACCCTGGCCACTGTAGCGACCATCGTGGAGCGACGGCAGCGCCTGGCGGAGCGTCTCCAGGGCTACGGGCGCCGTATCGACGACATCGGCATCTACATCCATGTCCCCACCTACGTGGCCAACGCCACCTACGAGGAGATTCGCCGGGTGACCGAGCCGGGGATCCAGTGGTTCCGCCATTCGGCCATGTGGTACACCGCCGGCCCAACCCCCGGTGGCGGCACGATCTACCACCCCGGCGGGACCGAGGCGCCCTTCGACTTCGAGCGGTTTTACAAGAGCGACTCCTTCTTCGGCGATCCGGAGACCTGCTTTCGCAAGATTGAGCGGCTGTGGCGGGCGCTTCGCCCCACGGACTTGGTGTTCCTGTTCAAAATGGGCCAAAGCCAGGAGCAGGTCTTCAAGTCCATGGAGCTCTTCGCCAGGGAGGTGATGCCGCGAGTCAGAGACCTTGAGCGGCAGGAAGTAACGGTCGCTCCTTAACCGCAAACGCGAGCGCCAGCTCTTCCGCTCGAAAGGAAAGTTGAAGGGAGGGTGACCATGGCGACGACGCTTCGTGTAGGCGCAGCCCAAATCGCCCCGCGGTTCTTCGACAAGGTCGGGACGCTCAAGAAGACGATCGGGGTGATTGACGAGGCGGGTAAGCTAGGCCTGGATCTCCTCGTCTTTCCCGAGACCTACTTCAGCGCTTACCCCTATTGGCGGGGGTCCGTTTCCGTCAAGCGCTCAACGGAGCTCATCGTCCAGATGCAGCGGAGCGCTC
>CAYFIG010000371.1:0-549 GCA_964342905.1 uncultured bacterium | reverse complement strand
GCTCTCCGCATTCCCGGGGAGGAGACGGAGGAACTGGAAGCCGCCGCGCGCCGGGCCCGGGTCAACTGCGTCATCGGCTGTAACGAGCTGGATGACCGGCCTGGGAGCCTCACCCTCTACAATACCCTCTTCTTTGTCAGCCGCGACGGCCAGCTCCTGGGACGCCACCGCAAGCTGATGCCGACCCACTCGGAGCGGGTCTACTGGGGGATGGGCGATGCCTCCGACATCCGGGTCTTCGACATGGATATCGGCAAGGTGGGCGGGCTCATCTGCTACGAGCACCACATGACCCTCCTCCGAGCGGCGATGGCGATCAAGGGGGAGGAGATCCACTGCGCGGTCTGGCCGGGCTGGTGGGCGATGGAGCGACACCTGGGTGCCAAGCGCGCCGAGCCGGGCGCCAAGAGTTGCGACATCGAGCCAGCCATCAGGGAATACGCGATCGAGAATCAGACCTTCGTGGTGAGCTCGAGCTGGTACCTCCCCCCCGAAGCGATTCCCACCGAGCTGGCGGGCGAGATGAAGTACAACCTGGCGATCGGGGGG
>CAYFIG010000370.1:0-2313 GCA_964342905.1 uncultured bacterium | reverse complement strand
TCCGCGAGACAATCCGCCTCGACCCCTCGAACGAGGTCGCCCATAACAGCCTGGGGCTGACCCTGAGCGCTCTTGGTTCTCACGAACTGGCCGTGAAGGAGTTCGAACAAGCGGTGAGCCTCCGCGCCGACTTCGCGGAGGCCTACAATAACCTGGGCCTGGCCTACCTGGAACTCAAGCGTCCCGAGCCCGCGATCACCGCCCTCGAGAAGGCCGTGGCGCTGGACCCGAAGTCGGCTCACGCCCATAACAACCTCGGCCACGCCTATTCCACGGTGAAAGCCTACGACAAGGCGATCCGGGAATTTCGCAAGGCCATTGACCTCGATCCTGCCTTCTATGCGCCGCACGAGAACCTCGGGGTTCTCTACACGATGCGAGGGGAATACCCGCAGGCCATCGCCGAGTTCCAGACAGCGTTGCGACGCGCGCCGAGAGTCGCGTCGATCCGGACGAACCTCGGGGTTGCCCATCTTGGCCTCAAGCGATATCCGGAGGCGACCGCGCAGTTTAATGAGGCGATCCGCCTTGATCCGAACGATGCCAAAGCCCGCCTGAACCTCGGCAACGCGTATTTCCAGCAGGGGCAGTTCGCGTCGGCCCTGGCTGACTACCAGCGGGCGGCAGCCTTAAACCCGAACAATCCCGATATCCACGAGAACATGGGCCACGCCTTATTCCGGCTCGGACAGCCTGGGCCGTCGCTGGCCGCGTATCAAAAAGCCGTGGCGCTCGGGTCCAATAACCTGTCTCTGCTCCGCGGGATGGGGAACGCCTACGCGAACCTCAAGGACTACCGGCAGGCCATCGCCGAGTACCAGAAAGCTCTGGCCGTGGACGCGCGGGATCTGCCCTCCCTGATCAACCTCGGGTGGATGCACCACATGCTCGGGGACTACCGGGAGAGTCTCTCGCTGAACCGGCGGGCCATTGATCTGGCGTCGGACTACCCCGTGGGTTGGTACAACCTCGCCCTGAGCCACCTGCGTCTGCGCGAGTTCGATGCGTCGACGGCAGCCTTCGAACAGGCGTTTGCCAAAGACGTCCAGCGCAGTTTCGTCCGGGACGTGATTGCGGACCTGACCCAGGCAGTCACGGACGACCCCGGCCTCAAGTGGGGGCACTTCGCTCTGGGCCTGCTCTATATGCACTTGGCTCAGCGGCCGGAGGATGCGATTCAGGCGTTCGAGACCTTCATCCAGAAGGAAGGCACCGGGAAGTGGGCTGAGCAGGCCCGGGCTCGCCTGAAGCAGCTGGCGGCTAAAAAGTGAGGACTTTGTCCGCGGTCGCGACGTCTTCCAACAGGAACGCGGTAAGGCCGCGAACCTCGATGCCGTCGAGAAGGTCCTCAGCCTTCACCCCGCAGATCGCCATGGAGGAGCTACAGGCGTAGAGCCCGACGTCCCCAAGTTCCTTCACCTCCCGAAGCAGCCGAGGCAGGTCAGTCAGCTCCTGGGCTGAGAGGCGTTCCCGCACCGCCACTTCGTGCCCCCGATAGGCGTCCGAGAGGTCGATCTCCTGGGCCCCTGTCTTGGTGACCTTGAGGATCGCCTCGTCGCGAAAGAATACCCTCACCGCCACACCCGACCCGACCGCCGCCATCAGGAGCGTGACAACCTGGATGAGGCTGTTGAAGCTCCCGCGCGAAGCGATGACGGCCAGGGTCTTCACGGAGCGGGTTCGTCGGCCCGCTTCTGGACGAAGGAGACAACGAGAGAGCCCCAGCGGGTGTCGGGCTCCCGCCGGTGGCCGAGGAATCGGTGGCCGGTGTTCCGGCACCAGGCTGGGTAATCGTGCTCGGCAGCGGGATCCGAGGAGAGCACCTTGACGACTCCCGCCGGGGCCACGGTCAGCATCGTCCGCATCAACCGGAGGATGCCCTGGGCGCAGAGCATCCCACGAGCATCGACGACGGTGGAAACCGTGCTCTCCTCGACCGGACTCCCTTCAGCCCCTACCAGTTCCACACCGTATCGAACTGATCAACGAACTTCCCCAGCTCTTTCCCGCTCAGGAGCTGGACGCCCTCGATCAGATCTTCCTTCCTGAGCCCACGCTCGTCCACGTCTTCGCTGATCGCGTAGACGGGAATCTTCGACTGCTGAACCGACCTGAGATCGGTCTCGATCAGAAAGCCGGGCTGGACGAGGGCGCCCGCGATCTTGATCCCGGTGCCGTCCTGACCTCGGACCGCATAGTTGACCGCGTCCTCCCTGAGGAGGAACGTCATGGACTGCCCCGCCACCGAGGCGAAGGCGGACGCGAAGAGGCCGATGTCGCTGTCCTCCAGGTTGCCGTACTCGGTATGGGAGA
>CAYFIG010000369.1:0-2338 GCA_964342905.1 uncultured bacterium | reverse complement strand
ACCCACGCGGCCACTTCGGGCGTTGCCCACTTCGCGGCTGAGACCGAAGACGAGTGCCTCGCGCTCATCCGCGAGCTGCTCACCTTCCTTCCCCAGAACAACATGGGAGACCCGCCGATCTGTCAGACGCTTGATCCCCCTGATCGGGTGGACGAATCCCTCCAGACAATCGTGCCTGATCAGCCGAATAAGCCCTACGATATCAAGGAGATCATCCGCACGATCCTCGATGACGCGCACTTCCTCGAAGTCCACGCCGACTACGCCCCCAACATAGCCGTCGGCTTTGGCAGGCTCGGCGGCCGCCCGGTCGGGATCGTGGCAAACCAGCCGGCTCACCTGGCCGGCTGCTTGGACATCAGTGCCTCGCTGAAGGGGGCGCGCTTCGTCCGCTTCTGCGACTGCTTTAACATCCCGCTGGTGACCTTCGAGGACGTGCCAGGGTTCCTGCCTGGGACCGGCCAGGAGTATGGCGGGATCATCAAGCACGGGGCCAAGCTCCTCTACGCCTACTGCGAGGCCACGGTTCCCAAGCTCACGGTGATCACGCGCAAAGCCTACGGCGGCGCCTACTGCGTCATGTCCTCCAAGCACATCCGCGGAGACGCCAACTTCGCGTACCCGACGGCCGAGATCGCCGTGATGGGGCCCGAGGGGGCCGTCAACATTCTCTACCGGCGCGAGCTCGAGCGCGCAGCGGATCCCGCAACGTTCAGGGAGGAGAAGATCCGGGAGTACCGGGAGAAGCTTGCCAATCCCTACGTCGCGGCGGAGCGGGGGTATATCGACGAGGTCATCGAGCCCAAGGACACCCGGCGAAAGCTGATTCAAGCCCTCGAAGGGCTCCACACCAAGCGGGATCAGAACCCACCCAAGAAGCACGGCAACATCCCGCTCTAGGAGAGTGAGGCGAACGCCATGGATCAGGTGGAGCGAAAGCGGGTCGAGGAGGCCAAGCAACGGTGGGAGCAGGAGACGCTCCGGCCGCAGCTCGGGAAGGCCCCGGAGCGGGACGCGCTCTTCACCACCTCTTGGGGGAGCCCGGTGGAACGGGTCTACACGCCGATCGAGACCGCAGGGCTCGACTACCTAAGGGACCTGGGATTTCCCGGGCAGTACCCGTTCACCCGTGGTGTCCACCCGACCATGTACCGGGGGCGCTTCTGGACCATGCGCCAGTATGCGGGCTTCGGGAGCGCCGAGGAGACCAACGCCCGCTACCGCTATCTCTTGGAGCAGGGCCAGACCGGGCTCAGCGTTGCGTTCGACCTGCCCACCCAGATGGGGTACGACGCCGATCACCCCATGGCCCGGAGCGAGGCGGGGAAGGTGGGGGTCTCCATCTCATCCATCGAGGACATGGCCGCCCTCTTCGACGGAATTCCCTTGGACCGGGTCTCCACCTCCATGACCATCAACGCCACGGCCTCGATTCTCCTCTGCCTCTACATCGCGGTCGGCGAGCGCCAGGGCATCACCCCGGACCGGCTCTCGGGCACCGTCCAGAACGACATCCTGAAAGAGTACATCGCCCGGGGGACCTACATCTACCCGCCGGCACCGTCCATGCGCATGATCACCGACACGTTTGCCTTCTGCACGGAGCGGGTGCCGCGCTGGAACATGATCTCCATCTCGGGCTACCACATACGTGAGGCTGGCTGCACCGCGGTGCAGGAAGTCGCGTTCACGCTGGCGAACGGGATCGCGTATGTGGAAGCAGCCCTGGAGGCGGGGCTTCGGGTGGACGAGTTCGCCCCCCAGCTCAGCTTCTTCTTCAACGCCCACAGCTACCTGATCGAGGAGGTCGCCAAGTTCCGAGCCGCGCGCCGGTTGTGGGCCCGGATCATGAAGGAACGCTTTCAGGCGCGAGACCCCCGCTCCTGGACGCTTCGCTTTCACGCGCAGACTGCCGGGAGCATGCTCACGGCCCAACAGCCCGAGAACAATATTGTGCGGGTGACGCTTCAGGCCTTGGCTGCCGTGCTGGGAGGTTGCCAGTCGCTCCACACCAACTCCATGGACGAGGCCCTGGCGCTTCCCTCCGAGCATGCGGTGCGCCTCGCGCTCAGGACCCAGCAGATCCTCGCCTATGAGTCGGGCGTGTCGGACACGGTGGACCCGCTGGGCGGATCGTACGCCGTGGAGCGTTTGACCAAGCAGATTGAGGAAGAGGCGGAAACCTACATCGCCAAGATCGACGGGCTCGGCGGAGCGGTCCACGCCGTTCCCTTCATGCAGCGGGAGATCCAGGAGGCCGCCTACCGCTACCAGCAGGAGGTGGAGTCAAAGGCCCGGATCGTGGTCGGCGTCAACGAGTTCGTGACCGAAGAGCCGC
>CAYFIG010000368.1:0-2338 GCA_964342905.1 uncultured bacterium | reverse complement strand
CCGAAGAGAAAGGTGGTGGAGAGGAGGTAGAGGTAGTACGGATGAAACCCGATCAGGGGCGGGAGGGCGATCGAGAGGAGCACCCCTAAGCTCCAAGCAGTCCAGGCCCAGGGCACGATCAATGACTCCACCCTCGGGCAAGCCCCCGCGGCCGGGCCAGGAGTGAACCCAAGAGGAGCAGCGCGACCATCGGCTCGCGCCAGCTCGGTCCCGTCAATGTCACGGTGAGTGACTCCACCATGCCGAGAAGGAGTCCCGCGATCAGAATGCTTCTGAGCCGGCCGATTCCGGCCCAGATCGCCAGGACAATGGCCAGGAGTGTCAGCTCAACACCACCCGCCGGGTAGAGGTAGTGGAGGGTGGCAAAGAGGACGCCAGTACCCCCCGCGAGCGCCAGCGCCAGCAAAAACGTGATCCGGGTCGCCCGGTCCACGTTAATGCCGAGCAGGGCGGCGGCTTCTAGGTCGAGGCTGGTCGCGCGCACCGCCCGGCCCCATCGCGTTCGCCCGAGCCCGAGCCCGAGCCCGCCCACGGCGGCCAGCGCGACTAGGGCGACGAGGAGCCGTCCGTAATTCAGGCTCACGCCCCCGATGCGCACGCTGGCGGTGAGCGACTCGCTGGCGATGAGCCGGTACTCGCCGCGCCAGACCGCGAGCATCACGTTCTGAAGGAGAAGGGAGAGGCCGAAGGTGAGAACAAGGCTGTTCAGCTCCTTGGGTTCGGGGACCCGGTCGAGGAGCCACTGCCAGAGGAGCGCCAGCGGAAGGAGGGCTGCCGCAGCGACCGGAACCAGCACGAGCGGGTGGAGGCCTGAGCCGCTCCAGAGCCAGTAGCCCAGGTAGCCGCCGAGGATGATCAGCTCGCCATGGGCCAGATTCAGCGAGCGGGTGACGCCCAGGATCATGGAGAAGGCCAGCGCCATGAGGGCGTAGAAACACCCGAGCAACGCGCCGGAGGCCAGCGCCTGAACCAGCGTGGTCAGCGACACCGCCCGCGCCTGATCTCTCTCGTTTGTCGCATTGACAAAAACGCGCCCCGATAGTAGCGTTCACCCGCTCGGAACGTCAAGATTGGAAGGCTGCTCACAACCGGAGGGCTCCAATGCAACTTCTCTTAATCCGCCACGCCGAGGCCTCCAATGATGCCCCGCGGCCTCTGACGGAGGGGGGTAGGCAAGCGCAGCGGCTGGTCTCGGACGCATTGAAGCGGATGGGGACGACGTTTGATCGCCTTCTCACCAGCCCCCTGCTTCGGGCTCGAGAGACTGCCGAGATCATCGCCAAGGCCGTCGAGTTTCGCGGGTCGATCGAAGCGACTCCGGCGCTCGGAGACGACTTCAGTGTCGAGGGGCTCCTGGAACGGCTGGCCATGCTCCCGGCCGAGGCGACCGTGGCGTGCATTGGCCACGAACCCCACCTGAGCCGCTTCGCCGCCGCGCTCGTGACGCCGGACGGCGCCCTGTCCCTCGAGGTGAAGAAGAGCGGAGTGATAGGGATTCGGTGCGAGGGCCACCCGGCGCGAGGGCGCGGGATGCTCCTGTTCGCCTTTCGACCGGATGAGCTGCTACGACTCCGGGGGGACCGGTAGGGGAAGCGCGCGACGCCGGGGCCTACTTCGCAGGGTAGCGGACAGTCGCGGTGGCGCGCGCCTTGGGATAGACCACCATGTGCTTGCCGCCCTGGATCTGGATCACTACTCGCTCATAGAAGAGCGGATCGCCGTTGTCAGCGAACTTGACCCGGCCCAGGGGGGTCTCGATATCCACGTTGGCGAGCGCATCCCTGAGGGCCCCCCCGGTGACCGGCTTGCCTGACGCTGCCACGCCCTCCAGAGCTTTGAGAAGGGCCTTGGCCGCGGCGTAGCCGTGCATGGTGAGCGGGACCGGTGCCCGGCCGAAGCGCTGCTTGAACGCCTCGATGAAAGCGAGGGACTCCTTCTCACTTCCCCCGAGGGTCACCCCCGGCTGCCAGGAGGTGGTGCCGAAGAGCCCTTCGCTCGCTGGCCCCAGCTCTTTGATGACATTGGGGAATTCCATCCCGAAGGCGCCCAGGAACGCGTTGACGCTGATGCTGGACTGAGCCATCTGACGCACCAGGAGCAGATGGTCGCGGAAGAAGGTGTCGGAGATGAGGACTTCGGCGCCCTGATCTCGCACGCGCGCCAGGAGCGGAGTGAAGTCGGAGAGGCCCGGCGAGAACGACTCAAACACCGACACGCGCACCCCGGCCCGTTCCAAAACCTCCTTCTGGCGCTTGGCGAGCTGGCTTGAGCCCGGGGTCACGGAATGGAGGATCGCCACGTTTTTGGCCTTGAAGGCATCGAGGACAATGCCCGTCAT
>CAYFIG010000367.1:0-2346 GCA_964342905.1 uncultured bacterium | reverse complement strand
GGCTTGCCCCCGAACTCGGTGATGATGTCTCCCGCCTTGAGCCCCGCTGCCTCCGCCGGGCTGGCCTTGATCACGTCGGCAACCAGCACCCCGCTCCGCGGCGCCACCCCGAAGCCGGCGGCCAGCTCCTCGGTGAGGTCCTGGATCGCGATGCCCAGCCATCCCCGGACCACACGCCCCTTCTCAATGAGCTGGCGCATGATGTCCCGGGCCATGTTGATGGGGATGGAGAAGCCGATTCCCTGCCCGGTGGCCACGATGGCGGTGTTGATCCCGACCACCTTCCCGTCCAGATTCAGGAGCGGGCCACCCGAGTTGCCCGGGTTGATAGAGGCGTCGGTCTGGATGAAGGCCTCGTAGGTCGCCACCCCCACCCGCGTCCGGCCCGTGGCGGAGATGATCCCCACGGTCACGGTGCGGTCAAGGCCGAAGGGGTTGCCGATGGCGACGGCCCACTGGCCGATGCGGATTTTGTCGGAGTCCCCCAGCTCGGCCACCGGGAGCGGAGCAGGTGCATCGATCTTGAGCACTGCCAGGTCGGTCTTGGGGTCACGGCCGATGAGGGTGGCGCTGAACTTCCGCTGGTCAGAGAGCCGGACGTGGATCTCTGCGGCGTTCTCGATGACGTGATTGTTGGTCAGGATATAGCCGCGGGGGTCCACGATCACGCCGGAGCCCGACGCGCGCGGCTCTTGGGGCTGGCGGCGACGGAAGAAGCGCTCGAAGAACTCCGGGCCGAAGAACTCACGGAAGCGCTCCTCCATCTGGGGCGGCCCTTCGGCGCCGCTCCCCTTTTTCGGCGTCGTGCTGACGTTCACCACCGCGGGCACCACCCGGTCGGCCACCGAGACGAAGGCGTCCTCCAGGGCGCGAAGGATCGCCTTGGGCTCAGGTGTTTCGGCGGCTTGGACAGAAGCCCCGACCAGAATCAGGCAAAGGACGGCAAGGGCTACGGCGTGCTGTCTCTCCACCACGGAAAGCCTCCTTCCCAGAGAAGAACGGGAAAAGCAGGCCTCAATCTTACTCCGCTGCCCGACCCTCGCCAAGGGGGATTGCGCTGAGCTCAAGGACGCGGCGGGTGGCAGGGATGACCGGAGCAGCCGCGCCGCGCCGGAGCCCCACCACCCAAAGAATCTCCCCTCCGGCCACGACAAGGGGGAGCCGCCCACGTTCCCAGCGAGGCAGCTTGGCATCGATCAGGAACGCCTTGAGTGGCTTGGAGCCAGGTGCGCCGAAAGGGTGGAAGCGCTCACCGGGCCGCCGGCTGCGCACCAAGAGCGGAGCGTGAAGTCGATCCCGGTCGAAGGCCACGCGCCAGCGGCCCCTGGGTGACTGGTACCCTTCGGGGCGATCAAACGCTCGGGCCTCAATGGCCACCCCGATCTCGGAGAACGCGACTGAGCCAGGAACCAGCAAGGGGCGCTCGGGGAGCGAACCCGGGCTTTCGCGGGAGAGGCGGAGCTGGGCCATGCTCCGTTCGAGGAGAATCTTCCCCACCCGGTACGGCCCAGCCGGGCCTTCACCCTCGAGGAGGTGGCGGAGGGTTCGCTGAGCCCAGGCTCTGAACGGACCCTCCTCGCCCAGCCGCCCGAGTGCCTGGCGGAGCAGTTCCTCGCCCACGCCCGGGGGGAGCTTTCGAAGCTCTTCGAGAGCAAGCACGATCTCCTGACCCCGGCGCACCGCCAGGCGGTCCAGCTCTCGCGCCGCGAGCGTTTCGATCTCCGTGACAAGAGCCCGGATGAGCGCGCCCGCCCGACAGAGAGTCTCCACGATCCGGGGATGAAAGCTGGCGGCCAGGAAAGGTAGAAGGTCGTGGCGGATCCGGTTCCTCAGGAACTTGGTGTCAAGGTTGGTGGAGTCCTCCCTCCAGTCCATGCCGAGGCGTCGAAGCTCGGCCTCGATCTCGGGGCGGCGCACCTCGATGAGCGGCCGGATGTAGGGCTCGCGGACCGGCGGGATCCCCGCAAGCCCTCGGGGGCCGGCCCCTTGGAGCAGCCGCATCAGGATCGTCTCAGCCTGATCGTCGGCGGTGTGACCGAGGGCCACGCGCGAGGCCCCGGCCTGCCTGGCCGCGCGCCTGAAGGCGGCGAAGCGCGCCGCGCGAGCGGCCGCCTCGAGGGACTGACCACCTGTCGTCGGGACGGTCACCCGCTCCACGCTCACAGGCACTCCCCACCGCCGGGCCAACTCCTCCACGAAGGCCCGATCGGCATCAGCCTCGGCGCGGAGGCCGTGGTTGACGTGGACGACGTGGAGACGGAGCCGGTCGTCGACGAGGGGAACGGGGCGTTCCTGTTCAGCGGCAAGGTCGACATCGACCAGGTGGCCGAGCGGCTCAACGTGGCA
>CAYFIG010000366.1:0-2372 GCA_964342905.1 uncultured bacterium | reverse complement strand
TGACCCCGACTGGCAAGAGCAGGCAGCCAGGTGCTGGGGTCGATCTGACGAAGCGTGCGAAAGACGTTCCACGTTACAGCATCTTCGCTGTTCTCGCTTCGCATATGCAATCGCTTGCCCGCGCGCATAGCCAGAAAGAGTGGATCGTAGCGATCAATGATGAGGTTGTCGCGAAAGTCGCCTGCAAGGCGAACGCCGCTCGGCGATCGCGTGAACGGAGGATCTGTCATTGCTCTCCGGTCTCGCTGCTGGCTAACTATTGAGTAGATTGGTCAGCGTATCTCGCTCGCAAAAGCCTCACATGGTTGCGGCGATTCTCTTGCATTGCCAAAAACTTGTCAAGGTTCGCCACGACCCGCTGGTGACCCGCAAACAGTGCAGCGGCGGTCAGCCTACTCATTCGCCTTTCGCGCGCGTCGCGAGGTGGCGGAGAAGGAAGTCGGTGTCCAGCGGGGTCAGGTCGAACCGGCGGCTCGCCTCGTCCACCAGCGTCAGCCGGTCCGCCTTGGGGTTGTCGCGAAGCTGCTCGTCGATCCACTTCACGGCTTGCTTGATTGGGGCTTCGCCAACTGGCATAGGTCACCTCTCTCGTGTGTTCGGTCAGACTTCGCCGAGACCTATACGACCTCGAGGCGAGCGATCTTCCCGCGTGCGGCGCCGATGACCGCACCGACGATCGCGGCCGAGACGGCCGGCGCAAGGAGCAGCGGCCCCGTGGGCGGGCGTCCATCGAAGAGGAGGAGCGCCGATCGGTGGGCCATCCATCCCATCAACGCCACGTAGCCCAGGCAGAGGAAAGTGGTGGCCAACCCTCCAACATTCGTGGCCAGGCTTTCGGGGTTGGACTCCCTAAAGTTGGGCCAGAGGACTCCGAAAGCAAGCGAGACCGCCACGGTCGTGACGGTCACCAGGGCGAGCAGAAGGGCAAAAGTGCCGAAGAGCGCGGGGGAGGGGCTCAGTCGGAGCGTTCCGGCCAGGGCGATGCTCCCCACCAGCAGGAAGAGCGCCACCGCGTAGAGGGCGAGCTTGCCCAGGAAGAGCCGGAAGAGTCGGACCGGACTTGCGAAGAGCACCCATGCGGCCTGCCCCTCCAAGGACAGGCTCGGGAAAACGAAGCGGAGGCCGAAGGCCGTGAGGAAGTAGCCCGCGGCCGCCAGGTTCAGCAGGAGCAGCCGCGCGACCGTCGCGTGTTTTTGCTCCACCTCTCGAAGCGGAGCCACGAAGAGGAAGGCGATGTAGAGCGCCAGCAGGAAGAGCAGGAATGTCGCCTGCCCCATCTCCCGAGGGCTCCGGACCAGGCGGAGCAGGTCGCGCTCCACCAGGGAACCGACGGGTCCGCTGAAAACGCGGGGGAATCGGACGTGGCCCGTCGGCGTCGCCCCCGTCGAGGGCCCGGCGAAGACGAACCCCTCGGCCACCACCGGCAGCGTGCGGCGGTAGAGCCAGCGTCCGGGAAGCGCGGCGGCGACGAGGGCCAGCAGCGGGCCAAGCCAGACAGCCACCTGGGTGGCCCCAGTGCCCGCGGGCTGGTCGGTGGCGCTCGCATAAAGGGTGACGGCAAACGGGTGGCTGGGCCAGAGGCTGAATTTTGCCTCGATGAACTTGATGGATTCCGGTTTGCCGTTGAGGATCCCGGGCTCGAAGATGGCGGTGAAGTCAGCGGTGGAGGGGACCACGTTCCGGCCAACCAGCAGCGCAAAGCCGCCGAGGAGCAGGCCAGCGATTAAGAGGATGCTGGTGCGGGTTCCGAGGCGCCGGAAGGCGGCTCCCGCCGCGGCCGTGAGCAGCGCGCCCGCCCCGCCGGTAAAGGCCATGAACAAGATGAGGACCACCACGGCCAGGAGGTAGTAGCTCCCGCCGCTCCCGTAGCTCGCGCCGAGGGCGAGAAGCATGGGGACCCCGAGGACGACGAAGGCCCAGGACGTGAGGGTGAAGGTCTCCGTCGCCCGGAGCCAGTAGAGTGTCGTCAAGGGGAGCGGCGTGGAGAGCAGGAGCGGGGTGTCCGAGGCGCGGTAGAAGATCCAGAGCCCGGAGACCACGAAGCTCAGCAGCGCGACGAGCCAGACCAGGACCAGAAAGCTCTCGATCGTATAGAGGGTGAGGGCGGGGGCTCCGACCCCAAGCTCGCGCCTGATGTGATCGAAGGCCCTCACGAAGGCCACGTATTCGGCTCCCATCACGAGAGCAAAGAGCGCTCCGAAGGCGCCCATGACCGCCACTCTGGCGCCCTCCCGGTCCCGGATCATCTTCTTGACCGCTGAGAGCCGCCGGGCGAGCAGGAGAAGGACGAGCCTCATCGCAGGTGGGAGGCGGCGCTCAACGGGGCGGTGAGGCGACGCATTGGGGCGACAAGGAGAAGGACGAGCCTCATT
>CAYFIG010000365.1:0-2375 GCA_964342905.1 uncultured bacterium | reverse complement strand
GAGAAGGGAGTCAACCCTGGCGACGATATGCTGGATGAGCGCCAGCTTGTCAGAGACCTTCGCGCCCCCTAGAACAGCGACCAACGGCCGGCTGGGACGATCTAAAATCTGCCCCAGAACTTCCAGCTCTCGCCGCATGAGGAGGCCGGCGGCCGCAGGTCGGAGATACCGTGTGACCGCGACAATGGAGGCGTGGGCTCTGTGACAGGTCGCAAAGGCATCGTTGACATACACGTCCGCCAGGCGCGCCAGCGCCTGGGCAAAGGCCGGGTCGTTGGCCTCTTCCTCCGGGTAGAACCGAAGGTTCTCTAAGAGGAGACACGCTCCGGGCTCAAGGGCGTGGGCCCGGTGCTCTGTTGTCTCCCCAACGCAGTCGGGAGCCAGGGGCACTGGCTGGCCGAGAAACTCCTCGAGCCGTTTGGCCACCGGGGCCAACGAATATCTCGGGTCTACCTTCCCGCTGGGGCGCCCAAGATGGGAAGCCAGGATCACGCGGGCTCCGGCCTTGAGGCAGTGCTGGATGGTTCGCAGCGCCGCCCGGAGCCGGCTGTCGTCGGCCACGCCGCCATTGGCCAAGGGAACGTTGAGGTCGGTCCGGAGGAAGACCCGCTTCCCCTGGAGGTCCAGTTGCTCGACGCTCAGTTTGCGCACAGGAAGAGCTACAGCCACCTCGCCATGTAGCGGATCAGGTCACGAATCCGGCAGGAGTACCCCCACTCGTTATCGTACCAGGCCAGCAGTTTGAGCATGCGCTCCTCAATGAGCGCGGTGGCGGGGAGGTCAACGATGGCAGAGTGCGGGTTGCCGGTGAAGTCCACCGAGACCAGCTCCTCGTCAGTGGCGTCCAGGATCCCTTTGAGCGCCCCCGCCGCGGCAGCGCGGAAGGCGTCGTTGACGGTCTCCACCGTGGCGGGGCGCTCGAGTTCCGCCACGAGGTCCACCACCGAGACATTGGCGGTTGGAACCCGGATAGCGATGCCGTCCAGCTTACCCGTGAGCTCCGGGAGCACCAGCCCCACCGCGGTGGCGGCCCCCGTGGTGGTCGGAATCATACTGAGCGCCGCCGCGCGCGCCCGCCTGAGATTCTTGTGGGGGAAGTCGTGGACCGGCTGGTCGTTGGTGTAGGCGTGGACCGTGGAGGCAAACCCCCGCTTGATTCCGAAGCGATCCACCAGCACCTTGGCCACCGTGGCCAGGCAGTTGGTAGTGCAGGACGCGTTGGAGACCAGGTGGTGTGTCTTTGGATCGTACTGGTGCTCGTTGACGCCTAAGACTACGGTGACGTCGGGATCCTTGGCGGGAGCGGTAATGACCACTTTCTTGGCGCCGGCCGTCAGGTGCTTCTGTGAGGTGGCGCGGTCTCGGAAGATCCCCGTGGACTCCACCACCACGTCCACGCCCAGCTCCTTCCACGGGAGCTGACTCGGGTCCTTCACCGAGCAGACCCGAATTTCCTTGCCTTCCACGAAGATCGCCTCGCCCTTTACAACCACTTCGGCGGACATGGCGCCGTGAACCGAGTCGTGTTTGAGGAGGTGGGCCAAGGTCTTTGCGTCAGCCAGGTCGTTGACCGCCACCACCTGCAACTCCTCGGTCCCCATCGCCGCCCGGAAAAAGACGCGACCGATCCGCCCGAAGCCGTTGATACCCACTCGAACCGCCATTGCTCGCTCCTTCGCCTGGTGGGACGATCTTGGATATTCGCGTCACAACCGATTATAGGGGTCTCGGCCCTACCGGCGCAAGGTCGGAGGCTATGGGACCCGCGCAACGGTGAGAACCCCGACGGTGCGGGCTCCACCCGCAGTCAAAAGGACCCGGCAGCACTCAGCCACCGTCGCGCCGGTGGTCAGGATGTCATCGACGAGGAGCAGATGAGCCCCGGCCACCCTGTCGGGGCGGTGGAGCACAAAGGCTCCGCGCACGTTGGCCCGTCGCTCCTCGGCGGAGAGCTCGGTTTGCGAGGGCGTGGCCCGAGCCCGTCTCAGCACGCCCTCCGTGACGGGGATCCCCCATCGCCGCGACAGCTCACGGGCGAGGAGCAGCGCCTGATTGAACCCGCGCTCGGCCTCCCGACTCGGGTGGAGCGGCACCGGAACCAGACAGTCTATGGTGTGTGTCGGCACCATCGGGCCGGCCTCGGCGAGAAGGTCGCCCAATGGACGAGCCAGGGCGGTTTTCCTTCCGAACTTAAACATATGGAGCACCTCTCGAACCGTGTCCCGATAGAGCGCAGTGGCCCGGGCATATGCGAAGGGTGGAGGGAGCCGCCGGCAGGGCTCGCAACGGCCGGGGCCAAGTCCAGAGGACTGTCCGGTCTCTGAGAAAGACTGAGCGATCGCGGGGTGGGTGGAGGTATCGAGCGGGGCAGAGTC
>CAYFIG010000364.1:0-2403 GCA_964342905.1 uncultured bacterium | reverse complement strand
AAGTAGCGGTTGTCGTCGAAGACGCCCGTGTCCAGAAGCTCGAACTCCGGGTCCGCTCGGCTGCGCCTGGCGTTCTCCTCCACCAGGCGGGAGTACGGGTACTCCGCCTGGGGGTACTTGTAGAGGGCCTTCATGTACGAGTGTGTCGGCGTGGAGTCAAGATAGAAGAAGTACTCCTTGACGTCCTCGCCATGGTTACCCTGCGGGCCTGCCAGCCCGAAAAGTCGCTCCTTGAGGATCGGGTCCTTCCCGTTCCAGAGCGCAAGCGCGAAGCAGACGCGCTGGTGGTTGTCGGAGATCCCGAGCAGGCCGTCCTCCCCCCACCGGTACACGCGGGAACGGGCGTGTTCGTGGGGGAAGTAGTCCCACGCGGTCCCGTGCGGGGAGTAGTCCTCCCGGACGGCTCCCCACTGGCGCTCGGCCAGGTAGGGGCCCCACCGTTTCCAGTGGGCCGTCCGCTCCCTGGCCTCCGCGAGCCGCTTTTCTTCCTCGCCCTGCGGGGGTCGGGACTGCGGCCTATCCTCCATGGGCAAACTCGGGATAGAGGGTCATCCCTCCGTCGACGAAGAGAGTCTGCCCATGGACGTAGTCGGAGTCGTCGGAGGCAAGCCACACGACAGCGTTGCCGATGTCCTCGGGCAGCCCGATCCGTCCGTACGGGATAAGCTTCAGGAGGTTGCTCAATGCCTCTGGGGTTTCCCAGGCGGCGCGGTTGATAGGGGTCTGGATGGCGCCGGGCGCAATCGAGTTGACTCGAATCCGATATGGCGCCAGCTCCTGAGCCAAGGTCTGCATGAAGAGCATCACGCCGCCCTTCGAGGCGGCGTAGTTGACGTGGCCCGCCCACGGGATCTTCTCGTGCACGGAGGAGATGCAGATAATCTTGCCTGCAGCCCGTGAGATCTCGGGCCGAATGCCGCGGCGAATCATCTCTCGCGCGGCCTCGCGGGCGCAAAGAAACATTCCGGTCAGGTTCACGCTCAGCACGAGATTCCACTGCTCAAGCGTCATCTCTGTGAATGGGGCGTCGCGCTGCAGCCCCGCGTTGTTGACCAGGATATCGATAGTTCCCCAGGCCCCGAGCATCTCCCTGAACATTGCGTTGACCTCGTCCTCCTTCGACACGTCCGCGCGAATGGCGAGCGCGTCGACACCGTGCCCCTTGATCTCTTCCACGACCCGGTAGGCAGCCTCTGGGTTCGCGACGTAGTTGACGACGACCGACGCACCCGCCGCGCCCAGCGCCCGGGCAACGCCTTCTCCGATACCAGAGTTCGCGCCGGTGACGAGTGCCTTCTGCCCATTCAACGGCTGGGAACTCATTGAGTGTCTCCTCTCAGAGCACGGCCGACGACCGCCCAAAACACCGAGCTCCAGCGACGGTAATCATTTACGAACCCGCTCGCGTTGTCAATCGCATTGTAAGTCTCGGTTTCTTGAGAGGATCGGTGCGTTGAGGTATTCTCAGTGTGTGACTGGGCACGCGTACCGCTTCGAGAGCAAGAGCCCCGAGGACACTCAGCGGATCGGTGAAGCCCTTAGCGCTCACCTCGGTCCCGGTGACGTCGTCGCGTGCATCGGCGAGCTGGGAGCAGGGAAGACCTGTTTCCTCCAAGGGCTCGTGCGGGGACTGGGTGTGGTGGAGCCCGCCACGAGTCCAACCTTTGTCCTTGTCAGCCACTATCAAGGCCACCTCCCGGTCCACCACGTGGACGCCTATCGAACTGGAAGCCTGACCGAGATCCTGGATCTCGGGGTTGAAGAGTTGGTCTGGGGAGATGGGGTCACGATCATCGAGTGGGCCGAGAAGCTCCTTGCCCTCCTCCCCCCTCACACGATTGTCGTCAGGATCGCGGGCCTCGGCGAGGAACCTCGAGAGATCGTCCTGGCAGGACTCCCCGACGATCGAGCCCTGACCGTACCCGAATCTGGACATTGACCGAGGCCGGGAGCCGTGCTAGTGACTGCCAGACGGGAGCAGGGTAGGGTGGAAGCGCGGATTACCAACTGGCCGGCGGAGGAGCGTCCCCGGGAGCGGTTGTACGCAAAGGGGGCCGAGGCGCTGGCTGATGCCGAGCTCGTGGCGCTTCAGCTCGGAACCGGAACGCGCGGCCAGACCGCGGTGGACCTTGCCCGGAGCCTCCTGACCCGGTATGGATCGCTCACAGGCTTGGCCGGCCGCAATGTGGCTGAACTGGCAGGAATGAAAGGGGGGGGGCGAGCCAAAGCCGTGCGACTGGCCGCGGCCTTTGAGCTCACGCGGCGCCTTCGCTCCAGAGGGAGCGACGGCAAAGTCACGCTAGGAAGTCCCGAGCTAGTCTTCGCCCACTTCGGGCCCCTGATGGAAGACCTGAAAAAAGAAGTGTTTCACGCGGTTCTGCTTGACGCCCAGAACGGCATGCT
>CAYFIG010000363.1:0-2431 GCA_964342905.1 uncultured bacterium | reverse complement strand
TCCCCACGGGAAGTCAATCCCGTCAGCCAGGAGATAGGGGACCTGCCAGCCGCCGAGGAAAAGCGAAGTGGCCATGCCGGCAATCACCACGGTCTCCACGAAGTCGGCCATCATGAACATGCCGAACTTCATCCCGCTGTACTCCACGAAGTAGCCGATGATCTCCGACTCGCCTTCGGGGAAATCAAACGGGATCCGCTTGGTCGACGCGATGCCGGCGGTGAGGAAGAGCACGAAGGCCAGCGGCTGGAGGATAATTCCCCAGGCCGGAATCCACCCGAGGAGGAGCTGCCCCTGGCCCCGGACGATCTCCTGCATGTCTAGCGAGCCGTACACCATCGCGACTCCCATGATGGAAGCGCCGATCGCGACCTCAGCCGAGAGCATGAGGGCCGCGGCGCGCTGGCCCCCGAGGAGGGCGTAGTTGTTCGCCGAAGCCCAGCCGGCCATCATCACCCCATAGACCCCGAGCGAGAGCATGGCGAAGACGTAGAGGACCCCCACGTTGAGCGTCACGGCCTGGAGGGGAATCTGGCGATCGCCGATCCGCAGCACGTCGCCGAAGGGAATCGTGGCGAACGCTGCCAGGGCAAAGAAGACTGAGACAAAGGGCGCGAGCGTGAAGAGGGTCCGATCCGCCCGGGCCGGGAGGAAATCCTCTTTCGTCAGCATCTTGATGGCGTCGGCCAGCGGGTGGAAGAGCCCCCAGAGGCGCAGGCCGAAGATGGAGGCGCGGTTCGCCCCGATCCGGTCCTGCATCACCGCCGACTGCTTACGCTCTACCCAGGTCAGGAGCCCGCCCATGTTGAGCACAAAGAGCATGACAAACGCCACGCGGCCGAAGGCGATCCCGAGATCGGCGAGGACCGTGCTCACACTGCCACCTTCTGTCCCCGATCCCCGAGCGACCGATAGCTGAAGCCTGAAAACGCGGGGACCGATTGGGCCAGGGCCCGGAAAAGATCTTCGGCCTTGGTGGATCGAAGCTCGAGGCCCACAGCCGTTCCAACCCGGGCCAGGATCTCCCAGTCCGCCAGCGACTCGCCGAGCGGTTCCACCGCCTTCCTAAATCGCTGGACACGCCCCTCGAAGTTGGTGAACGTCCCCTCCCGCTCGGCGTACGTCGCGCTCGGCAGCACGAGGTGCGCGTGAGGGCTCACCCCGTTCTGGTTGGATCCTTGGAAGATCAGGCAGTCCAGGGCGAGGAGCGCGTCGGTGACCTCCTCCTCGCGCCACCTCGCCCGGCTAAGGTCATGGTGGAAAACCCAGAGACATTTCAGGCGCCGCTCGCGGGCTGCCCGGATCATTCCGTAGGCATCAAGGCCGCCGTCCCGGGGGAGAAGACCGATCAGCTCGGCGCCCTTGGAGTTCGGGTTCTTGTCGGCCTTGATCAGAATCTGATCCTCATAGCCGGGGTTGCGCGGAGGCACCCGGAAGTCCACGTGCCGGATCCCGAGATGGTCGGCCACGCGCTTGAGGAGGAAGAGGTCTTCGTTGGCCATCTGGGGCGAGGCCAAGACGCCAATCTCGGCCGGGGCGTACTGCCGGAGGCGGTGAACCAGGAGCGGGAGCGCCTCCTCCCACCTGATCTCCTGGGCTTTGGGGCCTTCTCGGCGGGCCGGGGAGAGGAGCCGGGTTGGGTCATCGATGAACCCGAAGCCGTAGCGTCCCGCATCGCAGATCCACCACTTGTTGACGTCAGGATTCTCCCGGGGTTTGAGCCGGGCGATGCGCCGGCCTTGGTTGTGATGGGGGCGGCGGGTGTTGGAGTGGATCTCGATGTTACACCCTCGGGCGCAGCCGGGGCAGACGGACTTGGCCGTGTCCAGGTACCAGACTCGCACCGCGAACCGGAAGTTCCGATCTGTGAGCGCGCCCACGGGGCAGATGTCAACGACGTTGCCGGAGTAGGGGTTGGAAAGCTCCTTGCCCGGAAAGAGGCCGATTTCGGAGCGGTCGCCGCGGTTGAAAATGCCTAGCTCGCCGGTACGGGTCACCTCGTCGCAGAAACGGACACAGCGGGAGCAGAGGATGCAGCGCTCGGCATCCAGCATCACGTGGGGGCCGATTGGGACCGCCTTGGGCTTATGGACTTTCTCGTCCACCATTCGCGGGTCGTAGAGGCCGTGCTTCATGTAGTAGATCTGGAGCCAGCACTCTCCCGCCTGATCGCACACCGGGCAGTCCAGCGGGTGATTGATCAGGTGGAACTCCATGATGGACTGGCGAGTCTCCAGCACGTTGGCCGTCTGGGTGTGCACGACCATGCCGTCGGTGGCTACGATGTTGCATGCGATCTGGGCGCGCGGGTTCCTCTCGATCTCCACCATGCAGAGGCGGCACTGCCCCGCGATGGAGAGCCCCGGGTGGTAGCAGTAGTGGGGGATCTCGATCCCGAGCCGTCGGGCCACCTCAATGAGGTTGGTGCCGA
>CAYFIG010000362.1:0-2456 GCA_964342905.1 uncultured bacterium | reverse complement strand
TCGAGGGTGCGCTCCACATCGGCCTCCGTGTGGGCCAGCGAGACGTAGAGCTTCTGCGCGCCCTTGAGGATGCCGTGCTTGAGACACTCGTGGTTGAAGGCCGTGAGCAGCTCCCGGTCGCTCGTGAGCGTTGACCGGTAGTCGGTGATCGGCCGGTCGGTGAAGAAGAGGTCAAAGAGCGGGGCCTCGCCCGCCACCTGAGCGGGAATCCCCGACCGCTTGACCAGGTCGGCGAGCCCGTCTTTGAGCCCGGCGCCAATCCGGTGGAGGCGCGCGTAGGTCCCGGGCTTCCGGAGCTCGGCGAGCGTGGCGAGCCCCGCCACCGCCGCGATCGGGTTGCCGTTGAGCGTTCCCACCTGAGCGACGAATTCCGGGGTCCCTTCCAGGCTTGGGTCCAGATTCCGCATGATGGCTTCCCGGCCGCAAACTGCGCCGAGGGGGAAGCCTCCGCCGATAATCTTCCCGTAGGCCGCGAGGTCGGGGACCACCCCGTAATACTCCTGGGCGCCGCCATAGGCGAAGCGGAAGCCTGTGACCACCTCGTCGAAAACCAGTGGGATCTGGTAGCGCTCGGTCAGCGCGCTAAGACCCTGAAGGAAACCTTTCTGCGGAGGAATTACCCGTTGGAACGGTTCGACGATCACCGCGGCAAGCTGATCGGCATACACGGCGAGGAGCGCCTCGGTGGTCGCCAGGTCGTTGTACGGAGCGATGAGGACCTCACCCTCGAGACCCTGGGGAATGCCCGCCGAATCGGGAGTCGCCGCGGGGAAGGCTTTGGGTGACCTCGGGGTCGAGCTCATGAGCGAGTAGTCATGGTTCCCGTGGTACCCGCCCTCGAACTTCAGAATCTTGTCGCGCTTTCGGTACGCGCGAGCCAACCTGAGAGCAAAGAACGTGGCCTCTGAGCCGGTAGAAGTGAACCGGACCTGGTCGCAGCAGGGGATCGCCCGGCAGAGCTCCTCGGCTAACCGGATGATCGGCTCGTTCAGGGCGAAGTAAGTGGTGCCCTTCCCGAGCTGCTCGGAGACCGCGGCGACAACCGCGGGGTGGGCGTGTCCCAGGATGAGGGGGCCAGAACCCAACAGATAGTCGATATATTCCCGCCCGCTCACGTCGTAGAGCTTTGACCCCTGGGCCCGTTTGACGACAAAGGAGAGCTCTTTGGGAAACCGGGAGGTGCCGAGGACCCCGCCGGGAAGATAGCGGGCGGCCTTCTCGAGCAGGAGAGACTCTTCAGGGAGCCTGGCGCTCGGTTCTGTCATTACGCCTCCTCAGGATCGCGCGTACCTCTACGCTCTCCTTTTCCTTGACACCCAGGATGGCGAGCCCGTCCTCCGAGAGAGATCCGGCGTCCCCATCGGCGGCATCCACCTCTACCCAGACACGGAGCGGCGCGCCATTGGGGTTCACGAGCTCGACGACGTCACCTTCCGTCACCCCGAGCCGCCGAGCGGCGAGCCGGCTCACCCGGCAGATCCGGCGCCCTTCCTTATACTCCGGGCCCTCCTGGCGGCGCAACCGGAGAATTGGCCGGGCCCGCCTGAGTTGCTCCCGGCGTTGCCGCGTTCCCTCCGGGTCTAGAGCGCCGTCCCGAAGGATCACCCCATACACCGCCTCAGCCTTGGTCAGGCTGATCACTCCCTCGGCAACGTCCCGGGCCACGCGCACCGGGTCGCGCTCCAACGGGTCGCCGTATCCGCCGCCTCCCGAGGACTCCATGACCACGACGTCTCCGGCTCGAAGCGGAAAGCCGCTGACCTTTCCTGGGAGGGGAGAGGGCTCGACCTCCTGCCCGCCCCTCACGACAAAAAAGCGGTTGGGGGCGCCTGACACTCCGCCGCACACGCCGTAGGGAGGCAGGAGGTTCTTCTCGGCCAGGACCGAGAGCTGGGCCTCAGGCGCCAGGAGCCTGACCTCGCGCCGGAGCCCGAGCCCACCCCGCCATCGGCCGTCTCCCCCCGAATCGAGCCGAAGCTCACACCGCTCAACCCGGAGCGGGTACTTCTGCTCCACCGCCTCCACGGGCTGAATCGTGGTGATATCGCTCTCGGTGAAGGTCCTGACGGCGTTGTTGCCGTCGCCGCCGTCGAACGCGCCGGTGCCTCCCGCCGGATACTCGTAAAAGATGAACGTTCCGCCGCTTCGCGGGTCGATCCCGCCCACGTAGCAGTGGTTTCCGCCACCCTTGAGGTCTCCCGTCACCTTTCCGGCGATGGCCTGGGCCAGCGCTCCCATCACCGCCGACTCCACGCAGTACTTCACCTCCACCATCCCCCCGCAGGGAGCCGGGAGTCGGGCGTTGACAACGCTGCCCTCGGGAGCGATCACCGTGACCGGGCGGAGGGCGCCCGAGTTGATCTCCCCGCCCGGGTCGAGGAAGGCCTTGAGGATGGTGAACGCACCCGTCGGCGCCATCGCCGGGCCCACGTTTGTGGGACCTCGCGTCTGCGGGG
>CAYFIG010000361.1:0-2456 GCA_964342905.1 uncultured bacterium | reverse complement strand
GCCTGTTCGACGGGTAGAGGTGGGCGTCGAAAAGGAAGAGGATCGTGACATCAGCGTGCTTAGCCCGCTCAACAGCGCGCGCGATCTCTTCCTCGCCCGGCTCGATCGCGACGATCTGGACCTCGGGGTTCACTCCGTAGGGGGCGAAGGCCGCCTTCACGTATCCGGTCTCGTCCATTAGCTCAGGCTCGATCGTGATCCGCTCGGCCAGCTCGGAAGACCTCGGGAACACCACCACCACACGTCCGTTGAGCCGCTGCCTGAAGCCCGGAGGCTCAGGGGTCAGGCGCGTGGCCACCCACGTGGCCATCACCTTGGCGAGCGCGCGGCCCTCGATCTCGGCGCGCGGCGGTCCGCCCTCGAAGCGGAGCGGGCGTCTGGCCTTGAGCTTCTGGATCCGCTCGACGCTCGCTTCAAGCTCGTTCAGGGGGAGCGCGTTCGTCCGATAGGCGTCGAGGAGGGCGGCCCGGGCCTGACGCTGGGCGGCCTCGGTGTGGCAGACCAGGAGCAGATCGTGGCCCGCGCGCGCCGCGTTCACCGCGGCCTGACCGATCCCGCAGAGCTCGCCGATCGCTCCCATTTCAAGGTCATCGCTCAGGATCGCTCCCACGAAGCCCAGCTCGTCCCGGAGAAGATCGCTGACGAGTCGCCTGGAAAAGGTCGCAGGGGTGCGGGGTGTGGGATCCAGGTTGGGGTAGAGCGGGTGGGAGGTCATGACGGCGTGGACCCCGGCCTCGATGGCCGCTACAAACGGGACGAGGTGGACCTGCCGCATCTCATCCCAGGTGGATGGGATCGTGGGAAGCCTCAGATGGGCGTCCACGGGCGAGTGGCCTTTTCCGGGGAAGTGCTTGGCGCAGGCTGAGAGGCCACCAGCCTGCATGGCGCGGATCCGGGCGACTCCGAACTTCGCCACCAGCGTCGGGTCCTTGCCGTAGGCGCGGATCCCGATGTTGGGGCTATAGGTCTCGGTCAGGACATCCAGCACAGGGGCCAGGCTCAGGTCCACGCCGAAGCGTCTGAGCTCGCGGGCTTCGATCTGGCCCTGGCGCCGCGCGAAGAGCGGGTCTCCTGTCGTCCCCACAGTCAGGTTGTCGGGGAAGATCGTCGCGCCCTCGCGGAACATAACGATCCGTCCGCCCTCGTGGTCCGTCGCGATGAGCAGCCTGCGGCCGAGCGCTTCTTCCAGTTCAGTGATCAGGCCGACTAGTTGTGACGCCGATTCGAAGTTCCGACGGTAGAGAATCAATCCCCCCGCGTGGGTTTCGCTGAAGAGGCGCACGTCCCTGTCCCGAAGCTTTGGCCCCGGGAGCCCGAACACGAGCCGCTGCCCGACCAGTTCTTCGAGCGTCATCGGTAGAGGAGCACGCGCTGGCGGAGCCGCTTGAAGGCGGCCAGCTCGCGCTGCCAGGAGGCCTCGATCGCGCGGAGGGGGCGGCCGGCCTCGATCTGCCGCCGAATCCTGTCAGTACCGCAGAGCAAGTCAAAGGGGAGCTTCTTTCGCTCGAATTCGTAAGGGGGCTTCCGCCACGCAAACCGCTTCGGTGCCAGCCGTCGCGCCGTGGCGATCACGGCGAGCCCGGTCAGGTAGGGTTTGAAGCGAGCCGCATCCCCGACGTGCCACTGGACTCCGCCACAGAGCTGCCCTTTGTACTTATGGAAGGTAGGCTCGAAGTAGCACGGGCGGAAGCGGACTCCGGGGAGATTCTGCCTGTTCAAGGAGTCGGCCCACTCGTGAGCATCGAGAAAGGGAGCACCCGCGTATTCGAAGGGGCGGGTCGTACCCCGCCCCTCGGAGAGGTTGGTCCCTTCCAGCAGGCAGGCGCCGGGATAGACTCGGGCTGTGTCGGGCGTCGGCATATTAGGCGAAGGCGCCACCCAGTGAAGACCGGTTTCCTCCCAGCTCATCGCCCGCCGCCAGCCGCGCATCGGTACGACACGAAGCCGAGCCCCGAGTCCGAATCGCTCGTTGAAGAGGCACGCGAGCTCGCCCATGGTCATGCCGTGAACGACCGGGATCGGGCAGAGGCCCACGAAGGAGGTAAAGCGCGGGTCCAGCACATTTCCCTCGAGCCGCGTGCCGCCCAGCGGGTTCGGGCGGTCCAGAACGATGAGCGGAATCTTTGCCTGGCCGCAGGCACTCAGAGTAAGGGCCATGGTCCAGATAAAGGTATAGTACCGGGCTCCGACATCCTGGAGGTCAAGCACGAGGAGGTCGAGATCCCTGAGCATCTCCAGCGTGGGGGCCCGCCGCCGCCCGTAGAGGCTCAAGACCCGACACCCGGTTCGTCGGTCTCGAGTGTTCGGGATCTGTGCGTGGTCCTGGGCCGCGCCCCAGAGGCCGTGCTCTGGGGCGAAGAGGGCGGAAAGCCTGACGTCCCGGAGTGACTTAAAGAAGTCAATTGCGTGCTGGAGGGAGCTGTCCACCGACGCCTGGTGAGCGACGAGCCCGACTC
>CAYFIG010000360.1:0-2457 GCA_964342905.1 uncultured bacterium | reverse complement strand
GTCGAATGAGCCCGGGAGTGATGGGGCCGCCCTTGATCACCAGAACCATCGCGGGACGCCACTCCAGGCACGCGCGCTCGAGGCGCCTGAGGATCCAGAGCTCGTACGCGGCCTTGGTCCCCCGGTTCTTGTAGAGCGGGTTGTCCCGCCGGTAGGCGAATGTCTGGACCTCGTGGCTGAGGGCGCGAAGCTCATCGGCAAAGTCCATGCCCATGTACCCGGGCCACTCGAAGGGCAGCACGATCAGCCAGCGCATGGCTCGTAGCCTATCATAGCCCGCCTGCGTCCAGCGGGTCCTGGATTCCACGCGCCTTTTCAGGAGCGCGCGTGTCTGTTACGATGGGGGCGTTTTTGTTGGCCATTCCTGACGGAGGGGAGCCGATGCTCCAGAATTCTGTCAAGCGGAAGCTCAGGGAAGGCAAGGCCGTGGTGGGGACCTTGCTGAACCTCGGCGATCCCATCGCCGCCGAGGCCATCGCCGCCGTCGGCTTCGACTGGCTGGTGGTGGACACGGAGCACGGCCCGATCGATCTCCATGCGATGGCGACCATGTTCCAGGCCATCGGTCGGTTTCCGGTGGCCCCCATGGCCCGCATCCCGTGGAACAGCGAGGAGAACATCAAGCGGGTGCTGGATGCGGGGGCATGGGGGTTCGTGGCTCCGAACGTGAGGAGCCGGGAAGAGGCCGAGCTGGTCGTCCAAGCTGCCAAATATCCGCCCAGGGGGATCCGGAGCTTGGGAGGCGGCCGCCATGCGCTCTCCTTCAAGACAGACCCGGCCACCTACTTCCAGAAAGCCAACGACGAGACCGTGGTGGTGCTCCAGATTGAGCACATTGATGCGGTGCGAAAGATCGACGACATCCTCTCCGTTCCCGACATCGACGCCTGCCTTATCGGCCCCAACGACCTCTGCGCCTCCATGGGGCTTGCGCCGTCCCTGGAGCCGCCCCATAACGAATTCGAGGAGGCCGCGCAGACCATCTTCCGCTCCGCCCAGCGTCACGGCGTGGCTGCGGGGATCCACTGCGCCACTGCCGAAACGGTGAATCGGCGCATTCGCGAGGGGTGGCGCTTCGTGGGGATCCTGGGAGATCTCAGGTTCATGACCGCGGCTGCCAAGGCAGCCCGGGACGCCATCAAGGTTGAGTGAGGCTCATGACCCGTCTCGGGCTCGCCATCCCTTTCTCCAGCCCGATGCCGTTCACCGACCATCTGAAGCTGGCCCAGGAGGCGGAAGCCCGCGGCTACGACACGGTGTGGACCGCCGAGGTGGGTGGCCCTGACGCCGTCACCACCATGACCCTTCTGGCCACAAATACGAAGCGTCTCCGGATCGCCACGGGAATCATCCCGGTCCAGACCCGAACCCCCATCGTCCTGGGGATGACCGCCGCGACCCTGGGCACTCTGGCCCCCGGGCGCATCGCGCTGGGCCTTGGCGTCTCCAGCAACATCATCGTGGGCCAGTGGCACGGCCTCCCGTTCCAAACGCCGCTGGCTCAGCTCCGGGAAGCGGTCGCGATTATCCGGATGGTTCTCGCCGGAGAGCGGGTGAACTTCGAGGGGAAGTTTTATCGACTGAAGAACTTCCGCCTCCTGATCCCCCCGCCGCCCCAGCCGGTTCACATCTACCTCGGCGCCCTCGGGCCCAAGATGCTCCAGCTCGCCGGGGAGATTGCGGATGGCGTGCTCCTGAACTGGATCCCCCCGGAAGCGATTCCCGAATCGATCAGGCAGATCGAGATCGGGGCCAAGCGGGCGGGACGAAGCCTGGAGCGCTTCGAGATCGCCTGCTTCATCCGGGTGTCGGTCACCGATAACCTTGAGCCCGCACGACAGTGGCTCGCCCGGGACATCACCGGCTACTGCATCGTGGACTCTTACGCCCGGTTCTTTACCGCCTGCGGATTCGGTAGCGAGGTGGAAGCCGTGAACGTGGCCTGGAAGGCCGGCGACCGTCCGGGCGCGGTCAAACAAATCTCGCCGCGCTTCCGCGACGGTCTCGGGGTAGTCGGCTCCGCCGATTTCTGCCGTCAGCGTCTCCGGGACTTCGCCAAGGCCGGCCTCACCCAGACGGTGGTCTTCCCGTTCTCCACCGACCCGACGCCCTTCCCGGCCCTGCTCAGAACCGTTCAAGCCTTCCCGAGCTGAGGCGCAGACCCATGGCTTCGCTCAGTGTGCTCGGCGTCATCCCTGCCCGCTTGGCCTCGACGCGTCTGCCCAGGAAGGTGCTCCGAGAGATCGCGGGGGTCCCCATGGTCTGCCATGTCTATCGCCGCGCCCGGCAATCGGACCTCCTGACCGACCTCCTGGTGGCCACGGACTCCGAGGAGGTCGTCGCGGTCTGCCGTGCCCACCGGATCCCGGCAGTCATGACCTCGCCCGAGCATCCGTCTGGAACCGATCGTGTCTGGGAAGTCTCGCGGGGCCGCCGTGCTGACGTCTACATCAACAT
>CAYFIG010000359.1:946-2461 GCA_964342905.1 uncultured bacterium | reverse complement strand
GCCCTCGCTTCCGGAGTCCCGACACCTGCCTGGCTCAGTGCCCCCACCCCCGAGGCTCTGCCGCCTCGCCTACCGCTGAAGTTTCCGGTCATCGTCAAGCCGCGGTGGGAAGGCTCAGGGCGGGGGATTGACCGCGGGGCTGTGGTGCACGATCACACCTCCCTGCAGGCCCGCGCGCGGTGGCTGGCTGAGCGCTGTCCCGGGCCGCTCTTGATCGAAGAGTTCATCCCCGGCGGTGAAGTCACCGTCTTTCTCATCGGCAACGAGCCCTCGGTGGCCTCCTGGGCGGTTCAGCGGCCGCTGGATGCGGTCTCAGGCCTCTCGTACCATGTCAGCGGGGCCGGGGATCAGGCCGCGTGGACCACCCCCCTCACCCTGGACGATCACCTGGACCAGTGGGTGCGGCAGGCGGCCCTCACGGTATTTCAGGCGCTGGGCTGTCGGGACATGGCCCGCGTGGACTTCCGGGTGGGGCCGGGGAACGCACCGCAGTTTCTGGAGATCAACCCACTGCCCTCGTTCGACCCAGAGGGCACCCTGGGCCTGCTCGCCGAGCACCTGGGGACGAGCTACGCCGAGCTCATCGGCCGCATCCTGGACGCGGCCGTGACCCGCGTGCGGGGCACGGCGTGCGGCACAGGCTGCTGCGCAAAATGAGCCAATCCAGTAAATCCAGCCAATCCACCGAATCCGAGGTCTATCGCCACCCACGCTACTACGACATCGGCTACCGCTGGAACACCGAGGCCGAGTGCGACTTCATCGAGGGGGCCCTCAAGCTCTACGGCCCCGAGCCCTCCGGCAAGCCTCGCCTGCTCGACATCGGCTGCGGCACCGGGCGGCATCTCCTGCATCTGGCTAAGAAGGGCTACCAGATGACCGGCGTGGATCTGCGCCCGGAGATGATCGAGTACGTCACAGAGCAGGCCAAGACCACCGGCCAAAGCATCTGCGTCTCAGTGGATGACCTGCGCCGGCTCACCGTCCAGGGGACTTTTGAAGCCGCGTACTGCTTCATGGACACCTTCCGGTTCCTGCTCACCAACCGGCAGATCATCGAGCATCTGCGGGCTATTGCCCAGCGGCTGGTCCCCGGCGGCCTCTACCTCACGGATTTCTGGGTTCCGCGCCAGTGGGACCTCATCGGCAACGAGATTCACCAGTGGGAGCAGACCGAGGGTGAGACCACCGTGCGCGTCTTTTACCTCCAGCATCCGGAGTCCATTGATCCCATCACCCAGACCTTCGAGGATGAGCTCGTCTTCTAGGTCACGGAGCACGGCCAGACTACCGAGATCCGCGGCGGGCCCACCCGCACGCGCCTGCTCATGCCGCTGGAGTTCGCGGCCCTGGTGGAGGCCTCTGGGGCGTTCTCCCTGGAAGCGACCCACGGCGACTTTGACCTCACCCAGCCCTTCAGGGCCGAATCGCTCTCCTGGCGCATGATCAGCCTCCTCAAGAAGCGCTAATTTCCCACTTTCCCACTTGATATTTATCCCACAATATGGTAGGCTA
>CAYFIG010000359.1:390-936 GCA_964342905.1 uncultured bacterium | reverse complement strand
TTAAGAAATAGATCGAGACTGGAGCGAAAACATGAGCAAAGAAGTCTTAAAGGACAAAAAGTTCATAGAAGTTACCGAGGTTAAACTTGACTCAAAATACCGAGTTTGTCTTGGCTCGCTTTATCTAAAGAAGTTAGCTGAATTTTTTACCTTTGGTGAGCAGAAAGCAAATTACTACAAAGTGTATGTGAATCCAGTTGGGCAGATTATCCTGGATCCGCAAGCTACGGTTCCCGCCTCAGAGGCGTGGCTCTTCAAGAACAAGAAAGCTGCCCAAATGGTTCAGGAAGGGCTAGAAGATGCGAAGAAGCACCGCTTGGTGAAAGCGAAGGAGGATTACTCGCAGTATCTCAGCGATTCAGAGTGATGTTCGAGTTGCAGTTCACCAAGCGGGCCCGGACCGAATTGGACACGCTTGAAGCCGACGGCAGTAAGGCAGGCCTGGTAAAACAAATCAAGAAAACCCTAGGATACCTGCAGACCAGCCCCCGCCATCCGTCGCTTCAAACCCATCCCTATCATTCGCTTCAGCATCCGCACAATCCC
>CAYFIG010000359.1:0-380 GCA_964342905.1 uncultured bacterium | reverse complement strand
ACACGCCCGCGGCGTACCGCCTGTTCTGGTGCTACGGCCCCAATAAGGGGCAGGTTACCGTCATCGCGATTACCCCCCACCCGTAAGGCGCCATGAGAGGATTCGATAAGCACCTGCGTGAGCTGCTGAAGGCACACCCTAAGATGGCTCGAGAATACGCAAAGCTCTTTGCGGAGCTACCGATTACCACGCAGCTGGCGATTATGCGGCGGCGCCGATGGCTTTCCCAGGGGACGCCGGCCAAGCGGCTAACAGGGAAGCAGTGGCGTGACCCGCGCATGTCGTACGTGGTTCGCGCAGCCAAGGCGATCCGATGTCATGTAGTCCTCGTTCCAGATGAAGCGCTCAAGCAGCTTAACGCGGTTACATTAGGTTTAGAT
>CAYFIG010000358.1:1142-2464 GCA_964342905.1 uncultured bacterium | reverse complement strand
CCTGGAGATCCTTGAACTCGCCCCAGACAGGGGGGGGAACCTGCGGCGTGGGCGGCTTCACTTCCATTCCAGCACACCCTCGCGGTAGGCGTAGAGCCAGCCGAGGAAGAGGATCCCGAGGAAGAGTCCCATGACCCCGACGGCGTAGAGGCCGAGCCCCCGCAGTGCCAGCGCCCAAGGAAAGAGGAAGACCGAGAGGACGTCGAACACAATAAACACCAGCGCGACCAGGTAGAACCCCACCGGGTATTGATACCACGCCTCCCCGATCGGCTCGGCGCCGCATTCGTAGTTCAAAAGCTTCTGCGGCTCAGGCCGGGCAGGGCGGAGCAGAGCCGCCACGGCCAGGGAGATCACCGCAAATGCGAGGATCAACCCCGCGTAGATCAGAACCGGAAAATATTCAGACACGAAATACCTCCGGTGTTCGCACGACGATTGCGAGTCGAGTATATCATAGCGGTCTGACCACCGGAAGGCGCAGGCTCCGCCCAACGCCTCAAGACCGGTCGACTCGCCGAATCGGATCGCCGCTACAACGTCAGGCCGCCGTCGAGGTAGAGGGTCTGGCCCGTCATGTAATCCGACGCCGGGGAGGCCAGATAGAAGGCAAGCAGCCCGACTTCGCGGAGCTTCCCCTCTCGACGGAGGGGAACGGTCTGCCTGGCATGCTGGACTCTCTGCGCGTAGCCCTCCTCGCCTACGGTCACCGGATCGGGAAAGAGCCCCGGCGCGATCGCGTTGACCTGGACCCCGTAGGGCGCCCACTCCAAGGCCAGCGCCCGCGTGAAGCCCACCAGGGCAGTCTTCGCAGCGCCATAGATCGTGAGCGCCGGGCTTCCCCTCGCGGAGGCGAAGGAGGCGATGTTGATGACCTTACCAGAGCGCCGGGCCAGCATGTGGGGTCCGACGGCCCGGCTGCAGAGCACCGTCGCCGTGAGGTTCAGATCGAGGATGATCCGGAGTTCCTCGTCGCTGAGAGGAGAGGGGGAGTCAGCGGTCTGCTCCGGCATGGGCACCAGCGGCTTCCTGATGGCATCCCCCAGGTTGTTGACCAGAATATGGAGACCGCCGAACCCATCAAGGATCCGCTTCACGGCCCCCTCGACCTCGTTCGACTTCGTGACATCGGCAACCAGCGGCGTCACGCGGCGACCCGTTGCGGTCGCGATATCTGCCGCAAGCCTCTCCACGTACTTCCCGGTCAGGGCATTGATGACAACATCGGCTCCGGCCTCGGCGAGAACATGGGCGATTCCCTTCCCGATGCCCCGGCCCGCGCCGGTCACAAAGGCTACTTTCCCGCTCAGATCGTATTCAGG
>CAYFIG010000358.1:0-1132 GCA_964342905.1 uncultured bacterium | reverse complement strand
TGGGGATGGTGGGACTCGAACCCACACGGGGTTGCCCCCAAAGGTTTTTGAGACCTTCGCGTATGCCAATTTCGCCACATCCCCGACCGTTTCCCGAGTCTAGCGGACGTCCTTGTTATTCGCAAGCGTCCGCCAATCTTGACAAATTTAAAGGGCAACGGTAAGGTAGCGTCGCCGGTGGGGCTGTAGCTCAGTTGGGAGAGCACAAGGCTGGCAGTCTTGGGGTCAGGGGTTCGACTCCCCTCAGCTCCACCAAATCTTCTTTCGGGGTTACGGAGCGATCCGTAGCCCCGACGTCGTTTTCAAAAGGCTCTTGGTGCCGCGGGGGTGCCGTCGGGTGCCGCGGATCACCGAGAGCGATCAACGCCTGATCGAGCCGGTCCGCCGCCGCCTTGTTCGCTCCGGGCACCAGATGCCCGTAGACGTCCACCGTGACCTTGATCGAGTGGTGACCCAGCTGGTCCTTGACGTACACGAGGGCACTTCAGCTCCCGATTCGCAGCCCTCTACCGCATAGGCGAGGCCCTGAATCGCTGCCTGAGCGACTGCTCACTGGGTCGTGGCCTTTCCAGGTGGAAGCGAAACGAGTATACTCGGCGTGCATGAGGCACCTCGGACGGTTTCGCCGGCCGCCTCGATGCGACTAACTGAGTGCACCGGTAGTGGGTGACCCAGAACACGCCGCCGCGAGCACTGACGGAGGAACTGCCATTGGTGCGAGGCCACCCCGGTGAGGATCCGCTACGCGGATCACTTGCAGGGGCGGCTCACCCTTAGGCAAATCCCGCCCGAGCTCGTGGAGACCGTGTATCGGGAAGCCCGCGAGCGCTTTCGGGATACGGCGACCGGCTACCTCATTGGGGTCGATCGCCGCGTCGTGGCGGGGCGAGAACGCGATATGATTGTCGTCTATGTCGTCTATGAGGAGGAACCGGAAGGTGTGGTGCTGATTACCTTCCACCCCTTGCGGGAGAGCGAGAAGGCCCGTCGCCGCGCCGGAGGGAGGTGGATACCACTATGAGCTTTAAGGTCCTGTATGACCAGGTTCAAGACATCCTGTATCTCGCCCGAGAAGGGCAGGAGGCGGAAGCCGTGGAGGTCGGGCCTGGAATCACCCTTGAGTTAGACGCCG
>CAYFIG010000357.1:0-2469 GCA_964342905.1 uncultured bacterium | reverse complement strand
ATCGCATAGAGCCGTTTCTGCCACGCAATGACCGCGAGGTGATCCCGGGGTGTGAGGAGTGGAGTCCGCGATACCCAACGGTCTGACGCCGGGTCGTAGGCTTCGTTTGCTGCGGAGTTGGGACGACCGTCACGGGCCACGCCACCGATCGCATAGATCTTCCCCTCGATCTCTGCCGCACCCAGGGCGCCTCGGGCTGTGGGCAGGGGCGAACGGCTCCGCCAACGGTCAGTGGCGGGATCGTATTCGAAAACGTTGTTCACCGGGTTCCACCCACCCGAGTAGCCACCGATGACATAGAGGCGACCGCCCAGCGCGGTGGCGGTGGTGTGATGGAGCGGTTCGGGCAGCGATGAACGCGTCTCCCAACGGTCGGTAGCCGGATCATAGACCTCAACGACACCGCCGGGTCCTCCGAACCCGCCGATCACGTAGATCTTTCCGTCAAGGGCTGCGACGGCCACCTCGGTCCGTGGAGTCGGCATCGGCGCTTTCGCCACCCACCGGCCCGCGGACAGCTGAGCCGCATAGCCGATCACCCACAGGAAGACGGCGGAAAATAACAGGATACCGAGGAGAGCCTTGTGCCTCATAGGATCCCCCGGACAAGGCCCCCATCGACCTGGTGCGGCACAATCCGGCGCATCGGCATGCGCGAGACTCTCACAGGATTCCCCTGATCAGGCCGCCGTCCACTTGCACCGTTACCCCGGTGATGTAGGAAGCCCGCTCAGAGGCCAGAAAGACCACCATGTTAGCGAACTCCTCAGGGTTGCCAATTCTCCTGAGCGGGACGTTGGCCACCCAGGTCGGGAGGTATTCCTCGAAGCTCTTCCCGGCCTCTCGGGCCTGGTGCGCCACGAAGCTCCTGAGCCGGTCGGTGAGGATGACCCCCGGACACACGGTGTTGATCAGGATATTGTCCCTGGCCAGCTCCACCGAGAGCGTCTTGGCGAGCCCCACCACCCCCGGCCGGATCGCGTTGGAGAGGATCAGGCCGTCGATAGGCTGCTTCACTGAGCTCGACTGGATGTTGATGATCCGCCCCCAGCGCTTCTTCCTCATGTGGGGGAGCACTTCGCGGATGAACCGGATCGTGGAGAGGAGGTTCAGCTCAAACGCCGCCTGCCACTGGGCATCCGCCATCTGGTCAAAGACTCCGGGTGGCGGGCCTCCGGCGTTAGTGACCAGGATGTCCACGCTGCCGAAGGCCTCGACGGTCTTGGTCACCACCCGTTGGATGTCGGCCAGCTTGGTCACGTCGGCGGGAATAGCCAGCGCCTCGGCCTTGGTCTTCTCCCGGACTTCGCTGGCCGCCGCGATCAACTCGGCCTCGGTCCGCGCGCACATCGTCACCCGCGCGCCTTCCGTGGCAAGCCCCAGGGCACAGGCCCTTCCCAGCCCCTTTGAGGACGCCGCCACGATTGCCACCTTTCCCTTGAGCCCTAGTTCCATGCCCGCAAGCTCCTCAGAGCTGCTTATAGAACTCCGACCGGTCCCCGCTGGTGACCTCCACGCGCTTGAGCACATTGTCCCGCATGACCTCGAGCTTAATCCGCTCTCCGGGCCCGTACCGCCAGAGGGAGAGGTAGAGGTCCTTCCGTGTCGGGACCTCCTCAGAGTTCAGGCAGACGATGACGTCCCCGTCCCTGAGGCCAGACTGTTCCCCGGGGCCGTTCGGGACCAACCCCGCCACCACCACGCCCTCCTCTAACGGGTGGGCGAAGACGCCAAGCCAGGCCCGCTTGGGCCGGCTCACGACCCACCCGTAGCGGAGGAACTCCGCCTCGTTTCCGCGATAGCACTCGATGGGGATGGCCAGGGAGTTCCGGGAAATCTCGTTGAGGTTAAGGGAGACCACCCCGACCATCTGGCCCCTCAGGGTGAAGAGCGGGCCGCCCCCGAAGCCTGGGTTCACGGCGCTGGAGACAATGCCGCGGTCCAGGAGATACTCCCAGTACGCCTCAAACTCGCCCAGGTACGTCACGACGCCTCCCGCCACTCGCCGCTCCTGAGGGCCGGCTGAGGCGATGACGAAGACGGGCTCGCCCCGCTCCAGTGACTCCGAGGAGCCGAACTGGACAGGGCTGAGGCCCTGACGCTTCACCCGAAGGAGCGCCAATCCCACGTCGAAGTCCTGGGCCACGAGCTCTGCTTTGATGCGCCGGCCCTGGCCAAGCGAGACCAGGAGCTTCTCGGCTCCCATCACCACGTAGTTCACCGTGAGAATGAGGCCGCTCCCATCAATGACGGTCCCCGAGCCCATCCGCTCGTTTCCGAGGATGCGCGCCGAAGGATGCCGGTCAGACACCTCCGCTTGGATATTCACCACCGACGGGAGCAGACGCTTGACCAGCTCAGCCGAGGCGTCCATGGAATGCCAAGAGCGCCGGAATCGCGGCGATCTTCTCCTGAGCGAGGAACTCCCAGTAAATCCCGTGGGGCTTAGGGTAGCGCGAGCCGCACCGA
>CAYFIG010000356.1:0-2476 GCA_964342905.1 uncultured bacterium | reverse complement strand
TCCTTGGCCTCCTGCACGTTGGGTTCGTCGAAGGGGTTCACCTCGAGGAGCGCGCCTGCAGTGGCCGTGGCCACCTCCCAGCGGAAGAATTCGGCGCCGAGGTCGAACGGATCCTTCAGCGTGATTCTGAACACCGGGTGTCCAGCCGCCTGGAGCTCCCGAAGGTGTCCGTCGAGGTCGGCCTCGCCATCGAGTGTGACGGCGACAAAAAATCGGTCCTGGCCGTACACGGCAGGTCCCGCCGGCAGCTCGCCGTCCACGGGAATCAGCCCTCGCCCCTCTTTGCCAGTGGACTCGGCGAGAAGCTGCTCCACCCAGCTCCCGAGGGCTTGGAGCCTCGGTGACAGGAGCAAGGTGACCTTGTCACGGCCGGCCTTGGCCAGCGCGCCGAGGGCGGCCCCAAGGACCACGCCAGGGTTCTCCCGAAGCGGCACTTTATCCGTGGACCTGGCGACCATGGCGTCTGTCCTTTCCAGGAGCCTGTCCAGGTCCACGCCAATGAGGGAGGCGGGGACGAGGCCGAAGTAAGAAATCGCCGAGTAGCGCCCGCCAATCGTTGACGGGTTAACGAAAACCCGTCTGAAGTGTTCCTCCTTCGCCAGCTTCTCCAGCGGCGTGCCGCTGTCGGTGATCGCGACGAACTGGGGGCCCGGCTCCGCGCGGATCTGCTCCACCCGGGCGCGGAAGAACTTGTAGAAGGCCAGCGGTTCGAGCGTGGTGCCGGATTTGGACGCGACGATAAAGAGCGTGTGGGCGAGATCGACGCGATTCAGACTGTTCTTGACCGCTGCCGGATCGGTGGAGTCGAGAACCAGGAGGGTCGGGGACCCCTGCTTGGAGCCGAAGGTCAGCGCGAACACCTCGGGAGCCAGGCTCGAGCCGCCCATGCCGAGGAGCACCACGTGGGAGAAGCCCGCGCGACGGATCTCCTCGGCGAACTCCTTGAGCTCAGCGAGCCTCTCTCGCATGAAGCTGGGCGAGGCCAGCCAGCCCAGCCGATTCTTGATGACGGCCTGCTGCGCGGGGTTGGCTGACCAGAGCCCGGCGTCCTGGGCCCAGAGCCGCTCCACGAAGCGGCGTCCCTCCAGCGCCTTAAGGCCCTCCGCCACGGCCGGGAAGGAATCTTCGATGGCAGTGCGCACCGTCCCACCTCCGGGGTGTCAAGTATCTCAGGAGCGGGGGACCGAGACAATAAAGAGATTCCGTGCCGCCCTTGATACCATAGCAAGCGATTGGGGACAGGGCCATGAGCCAACAGTGGGAGCTTTTGGGGGTACGGGGGCTGGCCGCCACGGACGAGACCGCCGAGGAGTTCACGGGGACTTTCCTGATCCACCGGGCCGGGAGTAGCGAGCCCGTGGAGGCGATCCAAGTCCGGGTCAAGCGCTCGATCCTCGCTGATCTCTCCGGAAACCTGAGCCGACTCCTCCAGCGCTCCACCCGCTTCACCCCACCCCCCCGATAAGCGGTTCCTTTCTGACTTGCTCTCGGCTAGCTCGAACCGGTGTCCCGGCGGAGCGGATCGCGAAGGCTTGAGTCCCCCTTGTGGGATGCGCTCCAGGGAATTAGAATGGGTCAGTTCCGGCGCGAGTCTTGCTCAAAAAGGAGGGGGACATGGGGAACCGGATCCGAGTGCTGAGTCCGGTGGGAGAGGTGCGAAGGGCCGGGTTCACCGTTCCCAGCCTTCCCACGAGCCTCGAGGAACGGACCGTCGGCTTCCTCGACAACACCAAGCCCAACTTTGACCGCCTGGTGGGTGACCTTGGCGATCTGCTCAAGGAGCGCTTCGGCGTCAAGGCCATCGTCCACCGGAAGAAGGCCAACGCCGCCACGCCTGCCTCCCCTGAGATTCTCGCCGAGCTGGCCAAGCAGTGCGACGTGGTCTTCGCCGGCTCGGCGGACTGAGGTTCCTGCACGTCGTGGAGTCTCCACGACGCGATCGAGCTGGCCAAGGGGGGGACCCCATCCGGCCTCATTGCCACCACCGCGTTTCAGCCCCTGGCGGTGAGCGAGCTTCAGGCTCTCGGGGTGGCGGGCCTGCCGCTCCTGGTTGTTGATCACCCCCTGGGCGGCGAAAAACCTGAGGGGATTCTCCGGCGGGCTCGCCAGGCCGCTGAGCAGCTGGCCAGCCTGGTCCGCCCCGCGAGATGAAGCTGACCTCAGAGGTGCTCGAGCTTACCGATTCTCCCGAGGCTGTGCTCTCCGCCTTCTGCGAGCGCCAGTGGTGCGACGGCCTCCCGATCGTCCCGCCCACTCCGGAGCGGGTCGAGGTCATGCTGGCCACCGTGGATGGCGATCCGGCCGAGTCGCTGGGCCTCATGCCTCCGCTCTGGCGCGAGGCCACGCTCGAGAAGCTCGCCATTAACTCGGTGATGGCCGGCTGCCTGCCTGAGTATTTTCCCGTGGTCGTGGCTGCGGTGGAGGCCATGCTGGATCCGGGCTTCAACCTCTATGGGGTCCAGGCCACCACCCATCC
>CAYFIG010000355.1:257-2478 GCA_964342905.1 uncultured bacterium | reverse complement strand
CAGCGCGGCTGAAGCCAGCTGCGGTTGGCCGCTCGCAAAGGAGGTCGGGCTTTCAGTGCTGAAAGGCCCGGAGGTCTTTGAACGCGAGCCCGCGATCTCGAGAAAAACCCGCGCTGCCCTCTTCGCCCCGGGGGATCACTGGGTGAACAATCAACGCCTGACCATCGCGTACGCCCAGGCGGCTGCTGGTCGCGGGGTGACGTTCCGGCTTGGCGCCCGGGTGACAGACGTGATCGTGGGAGGTGGCCGGGCCGTCGGCGTGGTGGCTGAAGGGGAGCGGATCCCCGCTGACGCCGTGCTGATCGCTGCGGGGGCCTGGTCAGGGGAGCTGACGGCTTCGCTTGGCGCCCGGCTTCCCGTTGAGCCAGCCCGCGGTCAAATGCTGGCGCTCTCCCACGTGCCGCCGCTGCTCAGGCACTGTATCCACGGGCTGGAGGTCTACCTGGTGCCGCGTCCTTCGGGAGAGCTCCTAATCGGCGCCACGGTGGAGCGCGTCGGCTTTGTCCGCGCTGTGACGCCAGAAGGGATCGGATCATTGATTCGCTCGGCGCTCGAGCTCGTCCCCGACCTGGCCGATCGCCCCATCACCCGCACCTGGTCCGGGTTCCGCCCCTGGGCCCCTGATAGCCTGCCGATCCTCGGGCCCTGGCCTAGGACCGACGGCCTTTACGTGGCTACCGCCCACTTTAGGAACGGCATTCTCCTAGCTCCCATCACGGCCCGGCTGATGAAAGAGCTGATTGTAGACGGCAAGCCCTCGCTCGACCTCACCCCCTTCCTCCCCGACAGGTTTCTGACATAACCTCACGCCATGTACGGGAAAGCCGGGGTGGACTTTCCGCGTCGCATCGTCTGCCTGACCGCCGAGACCACCGAAATCGTCTATGCCCTGGGGGCGGGTGAACGGGTGGTCGGAGTCCCCGGAACGGCCACGCGCCCGCCTGAGGCAAGGGAGAAGCCGAAAGTAGGAGGCTTCACCACGTTCAGGCTCGACAAGATCCTGGCGCTCGAGCCCGACCTTGTTCTCGCCTTCTCTGACCTGCAGAAAGACATCGTGAGAGACCTCGTGGGAGCCGGCATCCCGGTCTTCGCCACTAACCAGCGCTCGTTTGACGAGATCCTCCAGACGATTCTGGTGATCGGGGGCGTCATCGGGCGCGAAACCGAGGCTAGAGCGTTGATTCAGGACATGAGGGATGAGGTGAAGCAGATCCGGGAGTTCTCGAGTATCTGGCCCGACCGACCAAGGGTGTACTTCGAGGAGTGGCCTGATCCGCTGATCGCGGGCATCCGCTGGGTCTCAGAGCTGATCGAGCTGGCGGGCGGCCAGGATATCTTTCCCGAGCTCCGGGACAAACCTGGCGCCTCCGAGCGCATGGTGGATCAAGCCGAGGTCGCCCGTCGGGATCCCCAGATCATCGTGGCCTCCTGGTGCGGGAAAAAGGTGGACCGGGAGGCAATCCGCTCCCGCCCCGGGTGGGGGGCGATCTCCGCCGTCAAGGCGGGTCGAATCTATGAGCTGGACGGGGCCGACGTCCTCTCCCCCGGCCCCTCTATCTTGGTCGGTCTCCGCCAGCTTCACGAGATTATCCAGTCCTACAAGGAGAGCGGTGACGTTCCTTTAAGTAATTTCTAAGGAACGTTTTCTAACATATCAGAATTATTTGTATAATTCTCTTAGTTACCACACGAGTTTCCTTTCAGTTGTTCCTTCAAAAAAACAGCGGGGCCCACGGGGCACCATGGTAGGATGGGAATCCCTTCCTAGAAGAACTCCAAAGGAGTCAGGCGTATGGCAAATGAGATGGTGCGTCCCGAGCGCTTTTTTGCCGACCGTTTCGGCCTGGCCCCTTCGCGGCTTGAGCGGCTCTTGGGTTCGGCCCTGGCCGGGCGGGTCGAGGATGCTGACCTCTACCTTGAGTACCGGGTGGACGAGGAGCTGGTTCTGGAGGAAGGTGAGGTCAAGAAAGCCTCCCGTCACGTGAGTCAGGGTGCCGGGGTGCGGGCCCAGTCCGGTGAGCGAACCGGCTATGCCCACACCGATGACATCACGCTCCCGAACCTGGAAGAGGCGGCCCGCCAGGCCCGTGCCATCGCTGACCAGTCAGGGGAGTCCGTCATCGTCGCAGTGAAGCCTGGTCCTCGCCCCCATGACCTCTACTCGATTGGCGTCTCCCCGGTCGCCGCTGACCTATCCGCCAAGGCAACCCTGCTCAGACAG
>CAYFIG010000355.1:0-247 GCA_964342905.1 uncultured bacterium | reverse complement strand
ATTGGCAACTTCGGCGGCGGCGGGCGCGTGCCCTTTGACTTCTTCCTTGAGGAGGAGCGGTGGCGACGCTACGGCCGTGAAGCGGTCCGGCAAGCGCTCCTCAAGCTGGGAGCGGTGGAAGCCCCCGCGGGCATGCTGACGGTGGTGCTGGGGCCCGGCTGGCCCGGCATTCTCCTTCACGAGGCGGTTGGACACGGGTTGGAAGGCGACTTCAACCGGAAGAAGCTCTCGGCATTCTCCGGCCGCT
>CAYFIG010000354.1:0-2485 GCA_964342905.1 uncultured bacterium | reverse complement strand
ACCTGAAAAAAGAAGTGTTTCACGCGGTTCTGCTTGACGCCCAGAACGGCATGCTCCGTGACGTCGTGGTCTCAGAGGGGACGCTCTCGGCCAGCCTGGTTCATCCCCGGGAGGTCTTTAAGCCCGCCATCCTGGAATCGGCCGCCGCGGTGATCCTCGTTCACAACCACCCGAGTGGCGACCCGACCCCCAGCAAGGAGGACATCCGGCTCACTCGCCAGCTTGTCGAGTGCGGAAAGCTTCTTGATCTGAGGGTCCACGATCATGTCATTATCGGGCTCGGGCGATTTCTCAGCCTGGCCCAACGCGGCGCCATATAAGGCAGCGGGAGAGAGGACATAAACGTATGAAGATCCAAGGGGTTGGCCACGTGGTGCTCAAGGTCCGCGACCTCGAGCTGTCTGCCCAGTTCTACCGGGAAGCCCTCGGACTCAGAGAGGTGGCACGCTTTCAGAATCGGATGGTCTTCTTCTCAGCCGGCCAGAACCACCATGACCTTGCCATCCTGGCCGTGGGACCCGCTGCGCCAACCCCAGATCCCCATGGCGTCGGGCTCTATCATGTGGCGCTGAAGATCGGGGACAGCCTGGACACCCTGCGGGAGGCCAAGACCCATCTGGAGGCTCACGGCGTCAAGATCCTCGGAGTGAGCGACCACCGCGTGAGCCAGTCGATCTACTTCCAGGATCCCGATGGCAACGGCTTGGAGCTGTTTGTCGATACGGACCCGGCCATCTGGACCAGCGACCCCTCGGCAGTGGCCACGGTCCGCCCGCTTCAGCTCTGAGGCTATCCTTTCGCCAGCTTCTCGACCTCTTTCTTCGACATCGCCTGGAGTCGAGCGAGGAGTGATTTGACCTTCCGCTCCGAGGCGTGGTCTGCCAGGATCAGCTTCTTGGACTTGGTGCCGTTCTGGATGTAGGTCACCCAATCATCCAGGTTTGGTGTTCCCCGCCACGCGATGGTGAGCCCACTGAACCGCATCCGCTTTCGGCCCTCGACCTTCGCTAGCGGTTTTCGACTCGTCTCCATACTGAATGGCCCCCGGTGCGAAGAGGTTCACCGCACGTCATCTGAAATTTATTTCGAAGAAAAAAGACCAACACGGTTACCGTATGGAGCCGAGAAAAAATTGTCAAGGACTCGTTTCGCCGCTTCAGATGCGCACTTTCGCACGGTAGGCCTGCCGGAGCCTCATCAGATCAGAGATTCTTCGCGGTTCCCTCGCCCGTGGACGACTGCGCCGATGTTTCCTGAGGGGCTCACCCGCGAAAGCGCGCCAGACCGTCGATTTCAGCATTTGTGGATAGCTGTGGAAAAGTGGACAACCTGTGGGTATCAGGAGGAGTGTTCGAGGCGCCGGAGATCTTCGAGGCGAGTAACCCCATGACGCGCCACCTCCTGACGGAGCCGCTCGAGAATCAACCGGGCGAGAATCGGGCCCCGTGTGATGAAGCCTGTGAAGTAGCCGCACGCCGTTGCGCCGGCCCGGAAGATGGCGAGCGCCTTGTCGGGGGCGTCAATTCCACCGGTGGCAAGGATTTCCACTTGATTCCCAAAGCGCCTGCGGAGCCGGCGGACGGCCTCGAGGGTCTGAGGAAAGAGTTCGGGCCCCGAGAGCCCGCCACTGCCCTGGGAGAGACGGGGCTCCGTGACGCGGCGGGTGTTGCCGTGGTTGATGATCGGGATGCCGTGGTCCAGTGCCAACGGGATGATCGTGCGCTCGTTGGCTTCGCTGAAGTCCGGCGACAGCTTGACGATCAGGGGTTTACCGGTCGTGGCCCGCACCGCCTTGAAGAGAGGTCCCAGCTCCTGGGGCTTCTGGCTCCACTGATAGACCAGCTCGGTGTTAGGGGACGAAACATTGATCTCCACGAGGTCACCGAAGGGCGCCAGGGCCTGGACAAGGGCCACGTACTCCTCGATAGACTCCCCGGCCACGGACACGATAAGCGGGACCCGGTGGGGGACTCCCGGCAGGGCCTGCCGGTACGCCTCAATCCCAGGGTTCTGGAAGCCGTTACAGTTGACCAGCCCAGGCCCTCTGGATGTCTCGATGCGCACCAGGTTGGGCTCGGGGTGACCCGGGCGGGGGGTGAGGGTGATGCTCTTGGTCGTTACCGCGCCGAAGCCGAGCCCCATGGCGCGCCGCAGGATTGTCAGGTCATAGTACATGGAGGAGAGGATCAGGGGGGTCGGGAGCCGGACCCCGCCCAGGGTCACGCTCAGGCGCGGATCCATGAGACGGAAGAGGGGGAGCCAATCGACCGGGAGAAGCCTGAGCACGGCTTGACCCAAGACGACAGCCCGGGATTCGGGAAGCCGGCAGAAGAGCCCGCGGTAGATCGCCTCGTAGATCAGCGCGGCAGCTCTTACCATGGCCCCGATCCTCGGGGGAGCTTACCATGAACCCTCCCCGTTTCGTGGTGGACACCATGCTGGGCCGTCTCGCCCGGTGGCTCCGAGCCATGGGCTACGACAGTCT
>CAYFIG010000353.1:0-2489 GCA_964342905.1 uncultured bacterium | reverse complement strand
CCCCTGTGAACCTCGGCCTTCTCCTCATCTGTCTCGCCGCCATCTCCTGGGGCACCACCGGGGCAACCATGACGCTCCTGGCCAGAGAGACGGGAGCCGGGCCTCTGCTTGTCGGCTTCATGCGGATGGCAGTGGCCGCGCCGTGCCTTCTCCTCGCTGCCCGTGTGGCCGAGGGACGCTGGCGCGTTCGCTGGCGCGAGCAGGGTCTCCCGAGCCTCGCGTTGGGGGCCTGCATGGCGGCTTATCAAGTCTGCTACTTCTCGGCGGTTCCTCTCACCGGCGTCGCTGTCACCGCACTTCTCGCTATCTGTTCCTCCCCCCTCATGATCGCCGCGCTGGCCGCTCTCTGTCTCGGCGAGCGGTTGACCTCGCGAGTCCTGGCCGCGCTCGGAATGGGGGTCATCGGCACCGGCTTTCTGGTCGTGGGACCGCGCGGGATCGCAACAGTCAGCAACGCGTTTCTCCTGGGCGCAACCCTCGCCCTCGGAGCCGGGCTCTCGTACGCCATCTACGCCGTCGTCGCGAAGGCGAGCCTCGCGCGCGTCGCGCCTCTGCCGCTGGCAGCGCTTAGCTTTACCGTCGCAGCGGTGGTGCTGGCCCCGGTCCTCCTCGGGGAACCTCGAGTCGCCGCTTCGCTAGCCGCCGGTTGGCCCTTCTTCCTCTACCTGGGCCTGGTCCCGACTGCTCTGGCCTATGCCCTTTACACCGTGGGCCTTCGCCGCACTCCCGCAAGCGTGGCGGGGGTCGCCACGCTGCTGGAGCCGCTCACCGCCACCGCTCTCGGCGTCGGAGTCTTCGGCGAGCGCTTGGGTCTGGCTGGCGCCATAGGTGCAGGGCTCCTCCTGGTCGCCATTACCCTCCTGATCTCATCGCCAGCGGATCAGGCCGAAACCCGGGGCCAGAAGAACGGCGGCACCACCTGATAGGTGATCGAGCAGTCTGGTCCCAGGGTTCGTTCAGCCTCTGCGATCGCCTCCTCCACCGTCGGAAACGGCTCGAACCCGAGCCGCCGGGCCACCTCGGGCTCCTCGCAGCAGGCCAGAAAGGCTCGGGAGAGGTGCCTGAGGGCGTAGGCTCCCTGGCCGTAGAGAATCAGCGGGTGGGCGCCATGAAAGCCGTAAGCGTAGCGATAGCGGTGAACATACTCCGGCCGGTGGGCAAAGTCTTCGGCGTAGAGATCCCAGATCTCGAAGGGGTCGCGCATCCGCGGCAGGATGGACTCGAACAGCTCGATATACGAGGGGTGGTTCTGGGCGCTCCACTGGGGACGGCACGGGTTGACGAAGATCGCCAGCCCGCCCTTCCGCACCAGCGGCATCCCTTGATAGCTCCCCACCGAGTAGGAGAGCGCCAGGTTTCGCAAGAGGATCGGGTTGAAGACCGAGTAGCGGGAGTAGTAGTCGTTGTTCGGCAGCCCGAAGACGACCGCATCCGCCTGCCCCGTCACGGGGAGCGCGAACTGCCGGTCCAGCAGAGCCAGGGTAGCCCGGTGGGCTTCCTCGATGGTGCCCGCAAAGACGCCGCAGAGCTCAGGCGGGAGGGCCGAGTTCACGACCCCCTCGACCTGGAGAATCTGGGTTCCCTTGGGTTTGAGCGCTCCCTCGATCACCTGGCCGATCTCGCGCATCAGCTTGTGGAAGCTCGAGCGCTCGTGATCCTGGGTGGAGATCCCCCGGGCCTGGGCAAAGGGACGATGGTGGTGGCGAATACTCCGCCAAGTCGAGAGCCCCACCGCTAAAGACTTCCACCCGCCGTTGAACGGGGTGGCCGGCACTCCCACGTAGATCAGGAGGTCTGAGTCCACCACAGCCCGGTTCACCTCGACCTCCATGCCGCGCGCCGTTTCGCCGACGAAGACGGTCCGCTCCGGATCCTCAGCGTCGTGGCAGGTCAGGCGCGCGGGCCCGAAGGCCGACACCAGCTTGGCACCGAGAATCCGCGAAAGCTCGCCGCGCGTCCACTGGCGGTGGAGCGCGTTGGCGCAGAGCAGGCGGGTCCGGTCGCGGGTCACGCCGCCGCGCTCCAGCTCCTCCAGGAGGATCGGGATTGCCAGCTCCCTGAAGTCGCCGCCGCGCATCGGGTAGAGGGGCTTGGCCGGGTCGTCGAAGGCGATGGTGACCCTGGCTCCGGGACCGACCAGCTTGGAGAGCGGGTCCATCCCGAGGGGTGCGGCGAGGGCTTCTCTCAGGGTTTTCTCGGGATCGCGGAGAGGTGCAAGCGGATTAGGAGCCCGGATTACTCGGGTTCGCTCTGGCAGGCTCACCATGATCTCCCGATCTCCACAGAGAATGGGAGTGGGGCGGGAGGGCATCAGGGCCTCTTACGAAATGCGCGTGATGGGCCGGGTGACCGCCCGGCTGAAGGTCGAGTTGGGCACGACCGCGGAGTGCTTCCCTGCCCCGCCGGCAACGATCACGAAGATCTTCCGGAAATCTCTGACTGCCTGCTTTGTCTGCATGCGGTCGTTCTGCCTGAGCGTTTCCTCCGGT
>CAYFIG010000352.1:0-2490 GCA_964342905.1 uncultured bacterium | reverse complement strand
GGCGCCCCACCGCCCGGGAGACCTCGTCAGCGGGAAGGCTGAAAAGGCGCGCCAGGGGCCGCTCGCGGGTGAACACCGCGGCAACGGCGTAGCGCTCCAGGATGCGCTCCAGCGCGGCGGTACGAAAAAGCTTCCTTCCCTCGGCTACCGCCTCAGGGAGCCAGGCCTCCAGGAGATCCCAGCGGTACGAGAACGTCGGGTCGTAGCGCTCCTCGGTCTTGACCAGCCACATCCCCTGTTGGAGCTCTGCCATTGCCCGTTCGAACCCGCGGGTCTTGGACGGCTCCAGCATGAAACTGCTGGCCCGAAGCTCGCGCGTGTACTGTGGGTGCTCTCGCATCATGGCATCCATGAGCCGCTTGGCCGTGAGCGACAGCCGACCCGCCTCGTACTCCTCCCGGTAGTCCCGGGCCCGCTGGCGACCCCGGACCAGCCCGTAGAAGGCCGGAAAGAGATCGAGCGAGACCAGGAGGGGCCGACCCTTGAGGAGCTTGCCGTAATAGACCAGCTTCCTGACGGGGAGCCGGTCCTTGAGGTCCCAGGTGAGTCCGATCCCGGCATCGTGGTGGGATCGCCGGGGCCAGCGGGGGTTGGGCCGCCCCACGACTGCCTCCCAGAGACACGCGACCCCTTCGGGGAAGCGGTAGAACGTCGAGCAGAACCCGACAGAGTTGACGAAGGCCAGCGCACTCCGTTCGCTCCCGATGCGCAGCGCCGGGATGCGGCGGAACCGCCGATCTCGCAGGCGCAGAAGCTCATCCCCGGACAGGATGCTGCCGCGCCAGTCGTCTGACATGGGAGCGTGCTAGGCGGTGATTCCCGAAGGTAGGAGGAGGCCCAGGAGATACCCCACCGCGGCCGCGGCCGCGGCCACGAGCAGGAACTCCAGCCCCGAGGCCAGAAGTCGCGTGCCAGCCAGGACGGCCTTGGCCACGCCGATCCCGACCAGGGCGATGGCGGTGAGCCCGATGGCCGCCCACAGCGCCCCATACCCGGGGAGCACGAAGTACGGCGCCAGCGCGATGAACGACCCGAGACAGAAGGAGATGCCCATCAAGAGCGCGGCCGAAAGCGGGACCCGCTCCTGGGCAGCACCCACTCCGAGCACCTTCTCGCGGAAGGTCTTGAGAAAGGCTTCCCGCTGGGCCGAGATCAGCTTGACCACGCCGTAGGCTTTGTCCCGAGAAAGGCCGTCAGCTTCGAGGGCGGTCAGCAACGCCTCCTGCGCCATGTAGGGCTCCTCGGCGTAGCGCGCGTACTCGGCGCGAACCTGTCCCTCCACGACCTCCCGCTCCGCTTTGGTGGAAAGATACGCCCCAGCGGCCATGGAGAAGGCTCCCGCGATCATCTGGACGACGCCGGCCAGCAGCACGAGGCTGTTGTCGGCCGTGGCCCCGTGGACGCCGGCGACGAACCCCACCGTGGAGATGAGGCCGTCCTGCACTCCGAACACGACTTCACGGATCTGGCTGAGCCAGCGGATCGCCTCGTGCTTTTCCGCCGCTGAGGTCACGGATCACGCTTGCATCGGGTCGCCATGGTGCCAATCTGCGGGGCACTGGCGCCCAGTGCGAAGGGCCTGCAGGACACGGAGCGTCTCATCCACGCTCCGCCCCACGTTGTGGGCGCTCTGCACAGCGTACGCGACCCGCCCCTCGGGAGAGAGGATGTAGGTCCCCCGCTGGCAGCGGTTGGCGTCCGGGTCGAGAACGTCGTAGAGCCGCGCCACCTCCCGCTTCTCGTCCGAGAGCAGCGGGTACGCAATCCCCCCCAGCTCCTTCACCCACTCGAGGTGGAGGGTGGGCGGGTCCACGCTCACACCGAGGATCTCAGCGCCCTCCCGCTGGAAGGCGGCATACTGAGCATGAAACCTTTTCACCTCGGTTGGGCAAATAAACGAGAAGTCAGCCGGATAGAAGAAGAGGACGACCCAGCGTCCCTTGAAATCCATCAAGCGGAAATCGGCGCGGCGCCCCGCGTGAACGCCGGGGAGCGAGAAGTCAGGAGCCGGGAGGCCGACGCGGATCACCCGGAGGCCTCGGCATCGTCCCCGAGGCGGAAGAAGATCAGGCCGTCAAGGAGCTTCGGGTAGAAGTGGGTGGACTTCTGCGGGAGCAGCTCCCCAGCCCGCACCACCGCCTGAAGTTCCTCGGGTGCCGTCGGCGGGATCAAGAAACCGGCCTGATAGTTTCCCTTCCTGGCCAGGGTGACCACCTCGGCAGCGTCCGCGGTGTAGTCCACGTGGGTCTTTTGAAGGAGGATCTCCTCGGTGATGCCGACAAACGGCTTCAGCAGGCCCTCGTGCAGCACCGACACCGCCAGCCGTCGCCAGGCGGGAGACGTTCCCGGGGACCACGGGATCGCGTCGAAGGCATCGTGCCGGAGGGTCAGGAGATCCCCCGGCCCCTCAGGTCCCGCGACCACCGCGACGGCGACGCGCGAGTTCCGGGCCCGCTCGTTGAGCACGGTGGTGAGTGCCGTCGCCTCAGA
>CAYFIG010000351.1:0-2506 GCA_964342905.1 uncultured bacterium | reverse complement strand
CCATCATCCCCTCCATCATCCGGCCCATGCCGCCTCCCATCATGCCCCCCATCATGCCGCCCATGCCGCCGCGGCCTCCCGCCGTCCCTTCCCGTGTGCTCGGAAGCGGGCGCCCCGTCCCTGTGGCCCAGTCGTCGAGAACCAGCGTGTACTCGCGGTCAAACGGGAACGGATCAGGCCGGGCCGGCTCGATGATCAGCGGCGCATAGAGGCCCAGGTCGAGCTGCCTATGATCCTGAAAGTGGGTGTGGTACCAGCGTGTGCCCGCTGGCCGGGCCTCAAACTCGTAGACAAATGTCTCGCCGGATTGAACCGGCTTCTGCGTAATCCCCGGCACACCGTCCATCAGATTCGGGACATCGACCCCGTGCCAGTGGATGGTGGTTGGCTCCGCGAGCAGGTTCTTCAAAACGATCCTCACCTGCTCCCCTTCCTTGAGGCGAATCTCTGGCCCCGGGACCTGGCCGTTGTAGGTCATGGCCTTGATCACCTTGCCCGGGGCCAGCTCCCAGGCGACCTCGCGAGCTTCAAGCCGAATCTCCCGGATTCCGGCGCGCGGATGCTGCGCGGCGCCGCCTTGCGCGGGGATCAGGGCTCCTCCCCCGACCGTGACGGCCAAGGCCCCCAGCCCTGTCTGGCCGGATACTCTCAGAAACTCGCGGCGCGAGAGAGATCCTTCCTTCACTCCTGTCGCTCCCATGTCATCCCTCCGTCACTGCTCCTAAAGATAACCCCGTCGGCCGTCGAGGCATAGACCTCGTTGGGCTTCCGGGAGTTCACAATCACCGCTGCCAGGTTCTGGAGCTCGCGTCCCACAGGCTTCCACGTCTCACCCGCATCCGTGCTCTTGAAGAGCCCATCCCGCATGGCCACATACATCACCTTCGGATCCGCCGGGCTCACCGCAAAGCCGTTCACCGTCCGATTGGCGGGCAGACCGCCCACCAGCTTCCACCCTCAGAAGCAGTCCGGGTTGCGTTGCAGGCCCTCGGCGGTCCCGGCGTAGAGGAAGATCCCTCCCATTCCCGTCGGGATGTTGACCGAGGTCAGAACTTTCACCTCTCCACCGGGACCGTCATCCACGCGGGTCCACCTCTTGCCTCCGTCCATCGTGCGATAGATCCCCTCGCCCTTTTCCCGGACCGCGGCGTGGAGCTTCTGGGGCGAGTTGGGGTCGATGGCGAGGCCATGGACATCGAGGCCACCGAGACCGGCGTTGGCTTCGCTCCAAGTGTTCCCACCATCACGACTCCTGAAAACCCCGGCCTCATGGGTGCCGACGTAAATCGTCCCCGGGTCTCTCGGGTCCGTGGCGACAGCCATCACGTCCAGGTGGGCGTGCGTCGCTGGGAGCGCCACCTTCCGCCAGGACCGGCCGCGGTCCTCGCTCCTAAAGAGCCCGGTGTGGGCCCCGAGGAAGAGGGTTCGGCCCTCCGTGTCCATGGCAAGGGCGTGGACGTGCTCAAACAGATTCTTCCCAAGCGCGGCAAAGGCCGGAGCATTCCGGACAAGCTCCTCGATGGTCTTCCAGGTTTCCGGCTTGCTCCAGTCCTTTGAGCCCACCCGGCGGGACTTAATCACGCCTGTTTTGTCGATAAAGTAATGGGTCGGGATGCCCGTGACTCGGTACTGGTCGGCCACCTTGAAGCCAGGGTCAAGGAGAATGGGAAACGTAATGCCGTGTGTCTTCGCGAACTTTGCCGCGTCTCCTCTGTCTCTGTCCAGGCTGACGGCAACGATCTCCAGGCCCCGGGCCTTGAACTCTCGGTAGAGCTTCTCCATCGTCGGCATCTCTTCCTGACACGAGGCACACCAGGAGGCCCAGAAGTCGAGGAAGACCGCCTTCTTGCCCCGGAAGTCCGAGAGCTTCACGGGCCTCCTATTCAGGTCTGGCAGGGTGAAGTCCGGGGCGAGGAACCCAGCCTCGGGCCACTCCCCGGCTCCCCGCCCGCCCTGTCCCTGGGCAAGTCCGTCACCGGTAGAGAGGGCAACGGCTAGGGCAAACGCTAGGCCCCACAAGACCCGCCGCTTTCCTCCTCGGCTCCGCATCACTTCCCCTCGTCCTTGTTATTTGGGGTCTCCTTTCGCTCCATCTTCCGCATTCCCCGCATCATGAAATACATCCCGACCGGGCACGCGAGGAGAGCCAGGAGCGGAAGGACCGCGCCCGCTGCCCCGAGCAGGACTCCGCCGCCTCCGGCCAGGACGACGAGAGCCAGCATCGGCAGGGTGCAGCAGGCCCCCATTTTGAGGTAGCGCTTCCAGTCCCGCTGCTTTGGCGCTGCCGGGGCCTGCCCCTCCGGCCGCTCGACCTCCGTTGTTGAGGGGGGAGACGCAGCGAGCGCGGTGGCCGCAGCCTGGACACGGGCCGCGCGCACCTCCTTGACGAACCCCTCGGCGTGCCCGTCGGAACAGAACACCTCCCCGAAGCGCTCGATGGCCAGGCCGTAGACATTAGCGTCCGCGCCGCAGACGGCGCAGTAACGCTCCCCCGGCCTCTTAGCTC
>CAYFIG010000350.1:0-2514 GCA_964342905.1 uncultured bacterium | reverse complement strand
GAAGACATGCCCCACCCCCGCCTGCTTCAGGACCTTCGCGACCAGCTCCCCGCCTGTCAGCTCCGCCATGTCTCCTACCAGAACTTCTCCCACTTGACGGCTTTGCGGTCCATTCCCTTGGCCATGAGGACCGCGCGCACCTTGTTGATCATCTCCCCACCGCCCGAGACGTAGGCGATCAGCCGTTCGATGGAGGTGACCGTGCGGTCTACGAGGTCAGGCGCCTCGCCCTTCTCCCCTTGCCACCCGCCAACCGGCTCCCGGACCACCGGGAGATACTCGAACGATGGGTAGCGCCGCGCCAGGAGTCTGAATTCCGCGTCGTAGGCCAGCCACGAGGGGTCGCGGCACCAGTAGATCAGCGTCGCCGGCCGTCCAAATCCGGTCTGGAAGCAATCCCAAAGGATCGAGCGGATCGGAACGATCCCGATCTCCTCGGCCACGAAAAGCGGGCGCCGGGGATCAGCCCGGTTGAACACAAAACCACCTGTCGGGCCCTTGAACTCGACGAGATCCCCGGGGTTGAGCGCCCTGAACCATTGCGAGCCGATCCCTCCGGGGGCCACGTCGGCGCAGAGGGTGATCAGCTTCGGGTTGGATGGAGTCGATGCCAGGGAATAGGTCCGGACTTTCTTAGGGCCGAAGGGGATTGAGAGCCACTGGCCAGCGTCAAATCTCAACTCTGGCGGGTCCTCCATCCTGAGGTCTACCTCGAAAATTTGGGGCGTGAGCTGCCTGACAGCCTCCACCCTGGCCTGGCCCTGGATGACCTTCGGCGGCATGCCTACGATTTCCGTCGGAAGTGGGGCAGGATCTCCGAAGCCATGATCTCGATCTGCTCCTGCTCGTCAGCCAGTTCCGAGATGGCATTGAGGAGGAAGTAGTGGCACCCCGCCTCGACGAAGCGCTCGATCTTCTCGACGCACTGGGCTGGAGTGCCGATGAACCCATATCTCTCAGCGAGCGGGCCGAAGTCCTGGTTGTAGCGCTTGGAGAGCCGCCTCACCCACGTATCGCGAGCCTTGTCGTGGTCCTTTCCAACAGTAATGAACGTGAGATGCGCGGTCTCAAAGCCAGAAAGGTCGCGGCCTGCGGCCTGGGCCTCGGCACGGATTTTCTCCAGGCTCTGCTTGTAGCGCTCCGCTGTCACCACGTAGGAGACCCAGCCATTGCCGAGCCTCCCGGCCCGCTGAAGCGCCGCGTCCGATCGGCCGCCGATCCAAATCCGAGGGCCACCGGGCTGGACCGGCTTGGGGTCAATGCTCACCCTGTCGAACTTGACAAACCGACCTGAGAAAGAAGCGGGAGTCTGGGTCCAGAGGGCCCGTAGCACCTCGATCCCCTCATTCACCCGCGCCCCCCGCTCATGATGGGGAATCCCACAGGCCTCGAACTCTTTAGGGTTCTCCCCTCCCACTCCCACGCCGAAGATCAGGCGCCCGCCCGAGAGCACGTCGAGCGTTGAGGTGATCTTGGCCACCACGGTGGGGTGGCGAAGGGCCAGGAGGTAAACCGCGGTGCCCAGCTTGATGCGCTTGGTGATCCCTGCATAGGAGGCCAACAGGGTCAGCGACTCGTAGAGCGGGTTGTGGAAGCTGACGTGGTCCCCGGTCCAGATGGAGTCGAAGCCCGAGGCCTCCACGCGCTGGGCCAGGGCGAACTGTTCTTCAGGCGGATGGGGCGAGAGAAACGCGCCGAAGCTCACAGATGCCATCGAAATCCCTCCGCGTCACTACCTGGGAAATGCGTCCTTGAGGCCGCCGTCAACGGTAATCGTGCAGCCCGTGGTCTTGGCCGACCGGTCGGAGGCGAGAAAGCACACCGCCTCGGCGACGTCCTCGGGAACAATCGAGACCCCGAGGAGGTTCCGCTTCCGGTAAAACTCCTCGAGCTGATCCACCGGAATACCCTGGGCGCGGGCCCGCTCACGCCGGACCTCGTCGGACCAGAGCTTGGAGTCCTGAAACACGGCGTCGGGGTTCACGATGTTGGCCCGAATGCCGTAGGGGCCCCCCTCGAGGGCCAGGACCTTGGCGAGCTGGGCCTCGGCTGCCTTGGAGGCCGAATAGGCGCCGAAGTCCCTCCCCGGAGACATGACGTTCTTGGTGGCGACGAAGACAAAAGCCCCACCCAGGCCCTGGGCTTTCAGGACCCGAAGCGCTTCGCGCGCGACGAGGAAGTGACCCGTGGCATTCACCGCAAAACTTTGCTCCCAGTCCACGAGGTCCATTCGGTCGAGGGGCGCTGAGTGGGCGACCCCGGCATTGGAGACCACGATGTCGAGGCCGCCATAGGCGAGGACCGCTTCCTCCACGGCCCGGCGGACCGAGGCCTCCTGGGTGACGTCCATCGAGAGGCCAAGAGCGCGCTAGGCCCCGTGACTGTTCACGATCTCCTCCGCGGTCTTTCGCGCCCCGGCCTCATCCAGATCCCCAATCACCACATGGGCGCCTTCTCTTGCCAGCCGGAGGGCCACGGCCCTGCCGATCCCACTCGCGCCGCCTGTGACCAGCG
>CAYFIG010000349.1:0-2517 GCA_964342905.1 uncultured bacterium | reverse complement strand
CCCCAACGGTGAGCAAGGACCAGATTCCCTACCTTTCCCATTCGTTCTCGGCCAAGCTCACTGACCCGAAGACAACTCCCTACAACTTCGTGTATGGCACCGACTACTCCTCCAACGCCCGGGCGGCCATGACCGTCTGGTTCGAGGAAGTCTGGATGAAAGACCCGCGTTTTAGAGAGGCGCGGTCCAAGGGCGAGAAGCCCCGGGTCATCACGTTCTACATGTTCCCGTCGCCGTACGCGAGCGCGCCGATCAAGGCGCTGAAGAACCACGCCGAGCTCCTCGGCTTCGAGGTGGGCCCCGACCAGGACGTGTCGCTCCTGGCGCTTGACACCAAGAGCCAGGTGCTGGCGGCCAAGGCCTTCAGGCCCCACCTGGCCTGGCACGGCAACACCACGATGTCGGTAGCCGCCACGGTCAAGGACGCCCACGCCCTGGGGCTGGGCGCCGATCACATCGTCAACAACTGGGGGTTCGACGAGGGCCTGGTCCGGCTCGCCGGCCCCGCCGCCGAGGGGGTGATGGGGCTCGCCGTCACCGCCTACTACGGCCACAAGGTCCCCCTCATGGACAAGGTGGTTGAGTACTCGAAGAAGATCAACCCCGGTGTCCCGCAGGAAACCCGGTTGATCCGCACGGTTCAGGCCTGGGCTCAAGTGCTCATGATGGCCGAAGGCATGCGGCGCGCCGACAAGGCGGGGAAGTTCACCGGCCCCGGGCTCAAAGAGGGGTTCGAGACCCTCAGGGGATGGACCCCCGGGCTCGGGCTGCCCCCCGTCACGCTGACGGCCACGGATCACCGGACTGGGTCGGTGATCCCGGTCTATCGGATCAAGGGGGGGAAATTCGAGCTCGTGAAGCAGGTGGACCTGAAGGCGAAATGGCCCAAGCAGTGGGAAGGCGAGTGGTTCGGATACTAAATGCTCAAGGTTAACAACATCGAAGTCCTCTACCACGAGGTCATCCTCGCCCTGAAGGGGGTGTCCCTCGAGGTGCCCCCCCATGGCATCGTGGCCCTCCTCGGCGCCAACGGGGCCGGCAAGAGCACGACGCTCAAGGCGATCTCCGGCCTCCTCAAGCATGAAAACGGACGGGTGGTCGAGGGGTCCATCGAATTTTTGGACGAGCGCATTGACCGGAAGTCGGCCGAGGAGATCGCCCGGAAGGGGATCATCCAGGTCATCGAAGGGCGCCGGGTCTTCGAGCACCTGACCGTGGAGCAGAACCTGAAGGTCGGCGGGCACCTCCGGGATGACCGGGGCGCCATCGCCACAGGGCTGGAGATAGTGTACCACTACTTCCCGCGCCTCAAGGAGCGGCGCGGGGTAGTCGCGGGGTTCGTCAGCGGCGGGGAGCAGCAGATGACCGTCATCGGTCGGGCCCTGATGGCCGGCCCCAAGCTGCTCCTTCTGGATGAACCGTCCATGGGGCTGGCCCCGCTCCTGATCAAGGAGATTTTCGAAATCCTCACGCGGCTCAACCAGGAGGGGGGTATTCCCATCCTGCTGGTGGAGCAGAACGCCAGGCTCGCGCTCTCGGTGGCGCAGTACGCGTACGTGCTCGAGACCGGCCGCGTGGTGATGGACGGCGACTCCGAGAAGCTGCGGGAGAACCCGGACATCCGTGATTTCTACCTGGGCCTGACCGACCTCGGCACGCGCAAGAGCTTTCGGGCCATCAAGCACTATAAACGGCGAAAACGGTGGGTGTCCTGAACCTTCCGATGAAGGGAGGAGCCATCATGAGTCGGCTGGCAATGTCTCTGGCAGGGATCGTGATCGCTGCGGCCGTCCTGAGCGGATGCGCCTCGATGCCGCTCGAGTCCAGTGGCCCAAGCGCCCCGAAGGTCGAGCTCGAGCGGGTCGAGGTGGCCGCCTACTTCGGCTACGCCCCGCCGCCGGCTCGGGTGCCGCTGGTGTTGGCGTTTGTCTTCAACGTCACGAATCCGACGGGGGGCACGATCACGCTGGACGAGCTGAAGTTCACCTACGCCTTCGAGGGGAAGCCCGGGGAGTTTTTCCCCCTGAACACCCCGACGGTGTACGAGACCATGCACATCCCCGCAAACGCGACGAACCAGGTCCGGGTGGTGAGCGTACTCGATTCACTCATCGTCCCGGGCACCCTCGCGGTGACCTCGGGGTTCCGGGTCCAGGCGCTCGGGCTCAAGGGGCCGGACGTCGTCAAGATGTGGTGGGAAAAGATCGGCGACTTTGAGTACAAGATCAAGGTGGCGGAGGGAACGGCGATGTTCTCCGCTCCGGGGGGAAATGCGGTGATCGCCTTCGAGGGTCTCTTTCCCAAGAAGTAGCGCAGGGGAGTCGGCGCGACGGTGATGGATGCATCAAGAGGGCAGAGGACGCCTATGGGTGCTCCCGCATACCAGCTGAGCCCCGACGTGGACACGTTTCCAAAGCTGGTGTCGCAGAATGCCCAGCGCTTTCCGCGCAAGGTCGCGATCAGGGAGAAGGACTTCGGGATCTGGCAGTCCTACACGTGGAGCGACTACCTGGAGCA
>CAYFIG010000348.1:0-2520 GCA_964342905.1 uncultured bacterium | reverse complement strand
TCAGGGGGCTGCCACCAGACGATCCACTGCCCCCCCTTCGCCTGCACCAGGATGATCGCCTTGTCCACATCCCGCGGTTTCACGGGATCGTCGTCGCCGTTCATCTTGATGGGCCCGATTATGCCCTGGAAAGTTCCCAGCGTGGCCAGGGCGTCCCTGACCTTCCGGCGGTCCTCGAGCAGGGTGGCAGACTCGTTCTTGATCCCGACTTTCTCCACGATCCCCTTGATCGCGTAGATGTTCTCGTACGCGGGGACGCTGTGGAGGTTGCTGTCGGCCTTGTACTTGGTCCAGGCCTTCTCAGCCACTGCCTTCGCCTTGGGGTTGATCGCGGCGAAGTTGGTCGGGATGATCAATCCCTCCACCGCCTTGCCACACCCAGTCATGGTCTCCGTGTTCGCGGTGCTGGTGATCCCGACCAGGAGCTTCGCCTTCACCTTCTGGCGCTTGAGCTCCTTCACTGAGCCGCACGTGGTGAACGTATGGCTCAGCATGATGAGGATGTCGGGGTTTGCCTTGCGCAGCTTGGTGACCTGGGCGCCGAACTCAGTGTCCTCGAACCGCCACTCCACCACCTCAAGCACCTGATAGCCGTACTTCTCCACGGCCGGCTTCACCGCTCCCTTCCACGTCGAGACCGAATGGGCAAAGTCCGACTCATAGGCCACCGCCGCCGTCTTTAGATCGGGATACTTCTCCTTGACCAGCTTGAAGGTGAGGTCGAACATCTGCGGCTCGTTCCCCACGTTACGGAACGCCCAGGGCGAGATCTTGGCCAGGCCGAACTTGATGGCGGTGTCGGTGAAGAACAGAAACTGGAGCCCCGTGTCGGTGGGGTCGCCCAGCCGCTTTTGCAGAATGCCGAAGACCGGCTCAGCCACGTTGGAACAGGTCGGCCCAAGCGAGAAGAGTACCTTGTCGGCGTCGGCCAGCCGCCGCACGACTGTCAGCCCCTCTTCGGCCTTACAGGCATCGTCGTACACGTACTTGACCAGCTTGACCCGTTTGCCTTGGATCGCTACCCCGCCCGCCTCGTTGATCTCATCGATGGCGAGGGAGGAGAGACCGTTGGAGCTGCTGCCGATGTAAGCGGCCGGGCCGCTCAGCGCCCACATCCCGCCGATCCGGAGCGTCCCCTCCTCTTGGAACGCACTTACCCATCCTGGAGAGAGCAGAAGCAATACGGATACGATCATGCTGCATATGCGAATGGCTTTTTTCATCTCGCTTTCCCTCCGTCTGTGATGTAGCCAGGGGGTCTCCCCCTAGCCGTTCTCCATTCTGTCCGCTGGCGTTTTAAAACTCACCCCCTTTCATCGTACAGCCTTTCCTTGCTTTACCTTTCACCCGGCAAGATGAGGATCGAGAGAGTCTCAAACTCCCTGCCCGGCGAGTCCGCGTACTTCACCCGCACCTGGGCGCCCACCGGCACAGCGGCCAGGGACAACCCCCGGCGGCAGCGCTGCACCTGAGTGTCGGCATCCACAGCGAGGGGCACCGTACGGTCTCGCTCAGGGTCGTGCACCATCAGAAGATTCCGCTGGAGGTCGAGGCTCTGAACCGTGCCGATGACCAACCGCTCCTCGTGCGCCCAGGCGAAGGTAGCCAGCCCGACCGCAACCACCATACCTCCCAACAGACCCCCCACCGGCCGCATGGCTTCTTCCTATTGCCGTGGCTCGATGACCACCAGGTTCGCCACGCCTTCGCGGCCCATCACCTCGTAGTACACGCTTACCAGATCCCCAGGCCGAAGCTCGGCCAGCGTCGCTCCCGCGCGGGCGCAGGTAAAGATGGGCGTGGTGGGCGCGACATGCAAGGTGAGTCGCCAGATCTTGTCCCGAAACTCCCGCTCCACCACAAATGTCTTCCCCGCGGTATTCACCGAGACGACGCGGGCAAGGACCTCTCGCTGAACCTCGCGACCGTTGGCGGAGATCTCGCAGGCCAGCCCCAGCGAGAGGACGGTGGCTGTGATGAGCGAGAGCATGGCCTTCATGAGACCTGGAGCACGTGCCCGAGTGTGCGCAGGAACCGCGCCCGGTGTAGGTGAAGAACCTCAGGCGCAGGTGGCGCGCCTGTCTCAGGGTCGCCGAGCGCTCGGCTCACCGCGTCCAGAGTGGCCCGCAGTACCACGTAAGTGGCACGATGGTTGAGGTTCACGAACGACTCCAGGCCGACGCTGAAGTAGCGCGACAGGAACTCGTAGAGCTGCGCCGGCGCCTCCGGCTCGTGGATCCGCGCCAAGATCGCCTCAAACAGCTCACGGATCAAATAGAAGAACATCTCCCGAAAGGCGGTTTTCACGGCCTCGGCGTTCCGGGCCCTGAGGCTCGCCTCGATTCGCTGGTGAAGGGTTGTCCCATAGGTTTGATCGAGTCGCCGGGCCTCCCCCTCCAGGCTTCCGTTCCAGCGGTTGAGCTGGTAGTCAGCCTTAAACACCATCCCCGGCTCCAGCGGGCGCCTGAGCCACGACCGAATTCCACCGGGCTTCAGCCGCACCCGCTGCTCGCCCCGGTA
>CAYFIG010000347.1:0-2522 GCA_964342905.1 uncultured bacterium | reverse complement strand
GGGAAGAGCATGGGAAGGGTGATGGATCTGAACCCGTCCTGGTCCACGTAGCGGATCCGCGCCAGCTCCGCGTTGTCCAGGATCGGCGTCTTCAGCTTGAGCTGGTGACAGCTCTCCGGCTCGGGCTTCAGGAGGTTCCGCTCCGGCCCGATCGTCGTCGACATCTGGGTGACCAGCTCCTCGCGAATGGCATCCAACGGAGGGTTCGTCACCTGTGCGAAGAGCTGCTTGAAATAGTCGTACAGCAGGCGCGGCCGGTTCGAGAGCACGGCCAGCGAGGTGTCGGTCCCCATGGAGCCGACAGGCTCTTCTCCGTTCTGCGTCATGGGTCCGATGAGGATGCGCAGGTCCTCGTGCGTGTAGCCGAAGATCTGCTGGCGCTGAAGCACCCTCTCGTGGTCCGGCTCGTGGACGTGGGGCGGCTCGGGGAGATTCTCCAGGGGAGTGAGATGCCGCGTGAGCCACTCCCCGTAGGGATGCTCGGAGGCGAACCGGGTTTTGATCTCTTCGTCGTCAATGATTCGGCCCTGGGCAGTGTCAACCAGGAAAATCCGTCCCGGGTGCAGGCGCTCCTTGAGGAGCACGTTCTCCGGCGGGATGTCCAGGACCCCCACTTCGGAGGCCATGACGACCAGGCCGTCTTTCGTGACGTAGTAGCGCGACGGTCGGAGGCCGTTTCGATCAAGAACCGCGCCGATGATCGTCCCGTCGGTAAACGCGATGGAGGCCGGGCCATCCCACGGCTCGATGAGGCAGCCGTGGTACTCGTAGAACGCCTTCCGCTCCTCGCTCATGGACTCATGCCCGCTCCACGGCTCCGGGATCATCATGAGCACGGCGTGGGGGAGGGGCCGGCCGGCCATGACGAGGAACTCCAGCACGTTGTCGAAGATGGCCGAGTCGCTCCCTCCCTCGATGACGATGGGGAGAATCTTCTCGAGGTCCGGCAGGAGTGGAGACTCACAGAGCGCTTCCCGGGCGTGCATCCAGTTGATGTTCCCCCGGAGCGTGTTGATCTCGCCGTTGTGGGCGATGTAGCGGTAGGGATGGGCCAGCGGCCAGGAGGGGAAGGTGTTAGTGGAGAAACGCTGGTGGACAAGGGCCAACGCGGACTCCACGGCCGGGTCCACCAGATCGGGAAACATGGTCTCGATCTGAGTCGCCGAGAGCAGGCTCGGCAGGTAGAAGGACTTCCGGTCGGGCATCTCCGAGCTCCAGATCGCGTGCTCGACGCGCTTTCTGATCACGTAGAGGCGTCGCTCGAAGGCCTGATCGTCGGTGAGATCCGGGCTCCGGCCGATAAAGATCTGCTTGAAATGGGGCTCCGCAGACTTGGCGGTGGGGCCAATCGGGGAGTCGTCGGTGGGGAGGTCGCGCCAGCCGAGGAGCGTCTGGCCTTCCCCCGCGATGATCTCGGCAAACACTTGCTGGCAGCGGGCCGCCTGCGCCGGGTCTCTGGGAAGGAAGACGAGCCCGGCGCCATACCGCCTCGGGCCCGGCAGGGAGATGCCGAGCTTCCCGCACTCTTTGGTCAGGAACGCGTGGGGCATCTGGATGAGGATTCCCGCGCCGTCTCCCGTGTTGGGTTCGCACCCGCAGGCGCCGCGGTGTAGCAGGTTCTTGAGGACGCTGAGCGACTGCTGCACGATCCGACGGGACTTGCGTCCCTTGATGTCCACGACGAAGCCGACTCCGCAGCTGTCGTGTTCGAAGCGAGGGTCGTACAGCCCCTGTGTGGGGGGAATGCCTGGCGCGTTCATGGGCCCGTCCTCTCTGCGTTTAGCCACCTGCCTCCTCCGCTCGTGTGCTCCTCGGCGAACCGGTAAGCCAGGGAATGTTAACCGGGAAGATTACACCAAAAACAACCATAAGTCACGCCTAAATTACAGATACTTTACATTAGCTGACCTAATGTTATATCATGCCGGCGTGAATCTGGAAACCTTCCAACTCTACTGCGACATTCTGCGGTTCCGGAGCTTCTCCCGGGGGGCCTCGGCCAACGGAGTCTCGCAGTCCGCGGCCAGCCAGGCGATCCGGCAGCTCGAGAGCGACTTGGACGTTCGGCTCCTGGACCGGAGCAAGCGCCCCTTCGCGGTGACCCGGGAAGGGCGCCTCTTCTACGAGGGGTGCCGGGACCTGCTCCAGGCGTACGAAAAAGTCCGAGCCCGGGTCGCGTCGGCACGGAGCAGCCTGTCCGGGCCCGTGCGGGTGGCCGCCATCTATTCGGTCGGGCTCCACGACATGAGCCGCCACATGCAGCCGTTCATGAGCGCGTATCCCCAGGCCAAAGTCCATCTCGAGTGCCTGCACCCTCATAAGGTCGTGGAGGCGGTGATCAACGACGAGGCAGACATCGGGATCATGTCATTCCCGCCTGCCAATCGCGCGCTCGCGGTGATCCCATGGCGGTCAGAGAAAATGGTGCTCGTCTGTCACCCCAACCACCGGCTCGCTCATCGGCGGCTGGTCCACGCCGAGGAGCTCCAGGCCGAGAGCTTCGTCGCGTTCGACCCAGATCA
>CAYFIG010000346.1:0-2531 GCA_964342905.1 uncultured bacterium | reverse complement strand
TTGGATTACGAGACGTTCACGCTCCCCACCGGGTGACGAAGAGCGCGAAACCGGCGGTGACTACGCCGAGACCCGAGCGGCTAGGACATCTGACCCGACTGAACCAGGTGGTAGATCACCAGGTCGGTGGGCGGCGGCGCGACGCCAAGCATGGTGAGCATGGTGGCCAGCTCGCTCCGGTGGTGGGTGGAATGGTTGGCCACGTGCTGCAGCAGGGGCCAGAGCGGGAGCGAGCGGGGCTGGCCCTCGGTGGTCTTATAGTGGATCACGCGGGCTAGATCCGCCTCCGAAAGCCCGTCGATGAAGGCCGAGAGTTCGGCCTCCAGCTCGTTCCAGCGCGCACGGAGCGCGTCGAGATCGGGAACGTCCTTTGCGCGCAAGATCGAGGACGGGGAATGGCCCTTCCACCGCGCCAGCCAATTGACCTCAGCGCCCAGGATGTGGGCCAGCATCCCTTTGAGCGTCGGAAAGCTGAACTGGGAGCCGACCTCCCGGTCAGCCGTGCCGGTGGGAAGCGAGACCACCGCTTCAAAGAGCCGCCTGTTGGCCCAGCGGTCGTACTCGTACAGAGCCTTCACCATCTCAGTGAGCATCACGACTCCCCCCTTCAATCGAGGAGCGCGACAGTGTCCCCCTCCTGCACCGTCTCCCCTTCCTTCACCTTAATCTCGGCCACGGTGCCAGCCCGAGGGGCCTCCACCGGGATCTCCATCTTCATGGACTCCAGCACGAGAATCGGGTCTCCTAGAGACACCTTGTCCCCTGACTTGGTCACCACCTGGAACACCACGCCGGTAATATGAGCCTTGACCTCTTCAGGCATTGAAAGTTCCCGAGCAGCCGTGAAACGCGCGGGACCCGCAAGGCAAAGCTAGGCTACCGACACCTGCTCGGTCCTCACGATCTCGGCCTCCAGCACCTGCCATTGCCCGTCGCAATTATCCCAGCGGAGCTGGAGCACTGCCACCGCAGCGGACCCCTCCAGACGAAGCTTGACCACACGGTGCCCGCCGAGCGTAGCGAACCCCACGATCCGATGGCTGACGAACTCGTCGGCAGAGAGAGCCGTGTACACTGCCATCCCGGTCTCCCGATATCCTGCCGCGAGGTCTTCCTCGAGCGCCCGGAGATCCCGCAGCTTCAGGTGCTGCGCGTGGGCCTCCACGGAAACTCCCAACTCGGGCGGAATCGGCCACCGTCCGATCGGCTGCTCCAGCGCGACCAGGTCCTGAGCGACCCCGGTGGGATCGGGCGGCACCTCAGGGATCCTTAAGGGCCCGGTTCCTTCGCCCGAAACGCCACCCGCCTCTCCGAGCAGGGCTTCCAGGCGACGCTGCCAAGCGCGGGCCCGCTCCTCTACGACGGGCTCCCTGAGGAGATGGGAGAGGACCACCCGTCCCGCGGCGATGTGGCGTCGCTCCTCCTCGATCGTGCGCTGAAGGATCCGGCGGGTGGGCGGCTCGTACACGGCGTTGGTGCGGCCGAGGTGGTCCTCGTACGCCGCGACGAGGTGTGGTTTCAACAGTCCGTAAATACCCGTGAGCCGCTCCGGGCTCTGGTTGAACTCTTCTGGGCTCTCCACGAGGTCCATGAACCGAACGAAGGCGTCATTCGGCGGTTCAGAGACGTGGGCCGGGGCGCGGAGCTCGGGCAGCCGTTTTCCCCAGAGGTCAGCATGCTGGGCGCAGTCCCAGACGTGGCGGCCGAGGAGGAGCTTGGCCGAAAGCTCAGGGGTGAGGGCGATCCAGCCGGCCATGACGCGCATCATCCGCTCCTCCGCATAGCGGTAGTGACGGATGAGTTTGGCGGACTCCTCAACCGAGCGGGAGCCCGCGAGGGGGTGGGTGGTCATGACTTAATAGACAGGCGAGCGTTGAGTGGTCTTGATCAGGCGGGCGATCTCCTCATCGGTGAAGCCGGCAAGCTTCCGGACCTCCGTGGCGATTGAGATGGGAACCTCCTCGTGGTCCCCCTCCCGCCGCGTCCCGCCCAGGTTGAAGCGCTCGTCAATCGACTCCTGGAACTCGACGGCCCGCCTGCGTCGCTCGGGATCATCCTTCGTCAGCTCGTTCAGCCACTTGGATCCCATGCGAACATGCGTGATCTCGTCCGCCAGCACAAAATCCACCGCGCGCTCCAGGATCGGATCGCCCATCTTCCGGGCGATGTGAATCATCTGGTTGAAGACATCGCAAGCCAGCCCCTCCAGCCCCCGGTTCACCCCGGCCACCCGGGCCGCGGCGTCCTCGGCGCACGCGCAGCGCCAGAGGATGGTAGTCTCGGGGAACTCGCCCACGTAGCCGTCCAGGTGCTCGAGGAGCCGGAGGTAGATCTCGACGTGGCGGGATTCGTCCCACACCTGGCGAGCCATATCCAGGGTGAACTCCCAAGGGGCATCGGGGAAGTCGTACACGGTGCGCCCGGCGCCTTCCATGGCCTGGAGCTCTCCGACCAGGATCCCGTGAACCCGATCCTTGATGGACTCCCGGCTCGACAGGTCGGGAAACGGGGGGAGGCCTTGCCCCACCTTA
>CAYFIG010000345.1:0-2533 GCA_964342905.1 uncultured bacterium | reverse complement strand
CACCGGCCCCACGGCGCGCTCGATGCTGAAGATGTCCGCGGGCGTGATGTAGGTCGCCTGCCAGGTGTAGACCGCCCCGACGAGGCCGGCCACCGCGGCGCTTGCGCTCAGCGTCGCGCACTTGAAGCGGAATGGGGCCACCCCGTATGCCCCGACCGCATCTTCGTCCTCCCGGATCGCCACGAGCGCCAGCCCCACCCGCGACCTGGAAAGCCGCCAGGTTGCGAGGGTGAGGAGCCCCGAGAGCCCCAGCAAGATGTAGTACGCCGGGTAGAGGCGATAGCCCGGCGGGATCGTGAGCCCCTCCGAACCTCTGGTGAGCCAGGCCAGGTTTGAGGTCAGCCGCTCGAGGAGGACGACGAGTCCGAAGGTGGCCAGGGCGAAGTAAGCGCCCCGGAGGCGGAAGAACGGATAGCTCATGATCAAGGCCGCCGCGACCGGGACCGAGACAGCGGCGATCCAGGCCAGGGGGAGTCCCCAGCCGCGAGCATAGAGGATGCCGAAGGTGTAGGCGCCAATCCCGAAGAAGGCGGCGTGGCCCAGGTTCATGTAACCCAGGTAGCCTCCTACCAGATCGTAGCTCTGGGCCAGGGCCGCGGTGAGGAAGAGGGCCAGGAAGAGCGAGGTGACATAGGTGGAGGTGCCCAGCGGTAGGAGTGCAAAGCCGACGAGGCAAACCAGGAAGACCGCCAGCCTCAAATAAGGAGTCGGATTCACCCGAAGAGCCCTTTGGGGCGCAGGAGCAGGATGGCGATGAGGATCACGAAAGCCACGGTCACCGACCATTCGGCCCCCAACCAGAAACCGACCAGCGATTCAGCCAGCCCCAGGATCACCGCCCCCAGGAAGGTGCCGGGGAGGTTGCCGATTCCCCCCAACACGATGATGGAGAGATACTTGAGGGTCAGCGGGATGCCGAGGTGGGGCTCAACCGGGATGATCGTGATGAAAAACACGCCGGCCACTGCCGTGAGGGAGATCCCGATTCCGAAGGTGTTGCGGGAGACCGCCGACACATTGATCCCGGCCAGCATGGCCCCTTCTTTGTCCTCAATCACCGCGCGGATAGCTTTGCCGGCCAGGCTTCGCCGAAGGAACGCATGGAGGGCCAGCGTCAGGACCAGGATCACGACGAGCGAGAGGAGCCGGAGGGATGAGATGACTAGGGTTCCCACGCGAACCGGAGCCAGCGAGTAGTCGATCCCCTTCACCGGCTGGACCATCGCGAAGGCGCCCAGGTCCTCGATCGCAAGCGCCAGGCCGAGGGTGATCAGGATGGAGGCCACCAGAAACTCGTGCGCCGTGCGGGCTCGGATGGGTCGGACCAGGACGCGCTCGGCCACCATTCCGACGAAGGCGAAGCCGGGAAGGACCAGCCCGATCGCGAGGAACGGAGAGAGGCCGAAGGTGGTGTAGAGCCAGTAGGTCGTGAGCCCGCCGAGCACCAGGAAGTCGCCGTGGGCCACGTTGAGGACGCGGAGGACGCCGAAGATCAGCGAGAGGCCGAAGGCACCAAGGGCATAGATGCCGCCTTGAAGGATGCCGCCGATGAGGAGCTGGAGAAAGATGTCCATCGGATGACCACTCAGAACGGCGCTTCATGATACTACAATGGCCGTCATGAGCGCTCCCTCGCCCCCCCTTGTCTGGGCCCTCCTGGTCTACGCGTGGGTCGCCAACTACCTGATCCGGATGGCGCTCTCCCCGCTGCTCCCGCCGATCATGGCGGAGCTTTCGCTCTCCTATACCAAGGCGGGCGTTCTGGCCACTGCGTTCTTTTACGCCTACATGGCGATGCAGCTTCCGGCCGGTCTTCTGGGTGACCGGTTGGGGCGGAAGCGAATCTTACTGACAGGGATCCTCCTCGGCGCGGCGGCCTCGCTCCTGACGGGCTTCGCCGGGAGCTTCCTCATGCTCTTCCTGGCTCGGCTCCTGACCGGCGTGAGCCAGGGGAGCCTCTTCTCCAACGACCGGGTCATCATCGCCACCTACACGCCGAAGGAGAAGATGGCCTTGGGCCAGGGCGTCTCCTTTTCAGGACCGGGCCTCGGCACCACGCTGGGGCTCTTCCTGGCGGGAGCCCTCGGGGAGCTGATTCCCTGGCGCGGGGTCTTCGTGGTGTTCGCCCTCCCGCCGCTTCTGGCGGCCTTCCTTCTCTGGCGGCTCATTCCCGAGCCGCCACCCACGCGCATGGATTCGGGTCTCGGGTCGATCCGCAGGGTCGTCCGCCATCGGGACCTCTGGATTCTCGGCGCCGCGGGGATCATGCCGGTCTGGATCCAGTTCGTCCTGGCCACCTGGGCGCCCCTTCTGTTTGCGGAGATCGGAGTGAGGGAGCTGGGGCGCTCGGCCTTTTACGCGAGTCTTCAGGGGCTCCCTGCGCCGTTTGGCCTCCTGTTCATGGGGTGGTTCGCCGACTGGGTCCGCCGCCGCGGAATCAGCCGAAAAGTGGTGATTGCCCTCACGATTCTGTTCGCTGGGGGCTCCTTCGCGGGGATGGGGCTAGCGGTGCAGCAAGACAGATCACCCGGAC
>CAYFIG010000344.1:0-2549 GCA_964342905.1 uncultured bacterium | reverse complement strand
CTCGCCTGGGGAGAGGTTCCGGATGCCGTCGGCAATGGTGGGCGGGGGCGGAATCTGCACCCGTTCCCCTTTCCGGAAGGAAAGCCAGGTGTCGTTGGCCGTGTCCGCCTCCACGCCGTAGACCCGGACGCCGGTAACGAGGGCCTTGGCCGCCGTGCTGCACCCTGCCAGGAGCCCGCCGCCCCCGACCGGGGTGACCAGGGCATCCAGCGACGGCACGTCCTGGAAGAGCTCGAGCGCAGCGGTCCCCTGCCCCGCCATGATGGCGTAGTCATCGTAGGGCGGGACAAGCAGTCTCCCAGACTGTCGGGCGATCTCCCTGGCAATGGCCTCCCGGTCCTCCGTCTGGCGATCATAGAAGACGATGTCGGCTCCGTAGGAGCGCGTGGCCGCGACCTTCAAGGAGGGCGCGTCGGTCGGCATCACGATGACCGCTGAACTGCCGGTCAGCCGCGCGCCCAGGGCCACGCCCTGAGCGTGGTTCCCGGAGGAGAAGGCCACCACTCCCCGCCGCCTCTCGTCGTCGGAGAGGGTGAGGAGCTTATTCAGCGCCCCGCGGATCTTGAAGGAGCCGGCCCGCTGGAGGTTCTCGCACTTGAAAAAGACCGAGCCGCCGATAGCCTCGTCGAACGACCGGCAGGTAATGACCGGGGTGCGGTGGATCCGGTCGGCGAGCCGGCGCGCCGCGCTTTGCACATCGTCGAACGTGAGCATGGTCAATCCAGGATGGATTATAGACGCGAGCCCAACTGACTTCCACGGCCGTTGAGACCGCTTGTGAGGCCGGGGGCGCCTTCGTATACTGTGGCCATGCGGTTCCGCAGAGTTCTCCTCCTTGCTTCCCTGCTGGCCGGGTGCTCGGTCATCTCCATCGACTTCACTCCCCGGATCGAGCCCCTCCGTGAGACGACCGTGGAAGGAACCGGTGACGCGAAGATCCTGCTGCTTGATCTGTCCGGCGTGCTGAGCGATGTCCCGACACCCGCCATCGGGCAGGCCCCTCCCCGCGTCCCACTCCTGGCGCGGGTGCGGGAAGAGCTCAAGAAGGTAGAGGAAGACGACAAGGTCCGCGCGCTCGTGGTCAAGATCAACAGCCCGGGCGGCACCGTGACCGCATCCGACATCCTCTACCGCGAGCTTTCCGCCTTTAAGGCCCGGCGAAAAATCCCGGTGGTGGCGGCCCTCATGGATGTGGCCGCTTCAGGGGGGTACTACGTGGCGCTGGCTGCCGACACCATCGTGGCCCATCCGACAACGGTGACCGGCTCCATCGGCGTGATAATGCTCACGGTCAACGCCGAGGGGCTCCTCACAAAGGTCGGCGTCGCTCCGCTCGTCATCAAGTCTGGGGCGAAGAAAGACATGGGATCGCCGTTCCGCGGCCTCAGCGAGGAGGAACGCGCGATCTTCCAGGCAGTGATCGACGACTTTCACCGACGCTTCGTCGCGCTGATCGCCAAAGAGCGGAAGCTCCCGGAAGAGAAGGTTCGACAGCTGGCCGACGGCCGGATCTTCACGGCAGAACAGGCCAGGGCCCTGGGCCTCGTGGATCAGGTGGGCTACCTGCAGGAGGCGCTCGCCGCCGCGCGCACGGCGACCAAGGTGAGCGAGGCGAGGGTTGTCATGTACCACCGGCCTCGCGAGTACCGCGCGGATATTTACTCCACCGCGCGTCTGCCCGAGCCTCTCGACGCCTCGCTGGCCCAGCTCTCCTCGCTCCTCCTCGGCCCCGGGCCCCGCTTTCTCTACCTCTGGTGGCCCTGAGCTGGCTCGTAGCCTTCGCAGCGGAGCACGGGGAGACGGGGGTACTTGGGAAAGCGCGGGTCCGTTTCAGACTTGGCGCAGAGCCAGAAGGTGGAGCCCTTCGCCGACACGACGCGCCGGGCATGGAGGCACTCCGTGCAGAGGCCGACCCTCAGGCGCTCCGCAGGGCTTGACATCGTTCTCGAGCCTGGATAGGGTAAAGCTGCCCTGAGGAATCGGACGCCGGTCTGAGCACCGGAGGGTCGCCGGACGGGAGACAGGTCAGTTGGGGCTGATAAGCCCCAAAGGGCAGGCCGCTCACCCTCGGCTGAAGGGTTGGCCGGGGGCTTCCGCGCCCACCCCAAGCATCCTCAGGGCTTACTTGTCTCTCGCGGCTCAGTTCCTGTAGGAGTTCCACGCACCGTCCCTCGCTCATCTCCCCTCCGGTCGGCGGCACCGCCAGGCGAAGTAGTGCGCGAAGAGCGACGCGGAGAGGCGCGACCACTTTCCCCGCACCGGCACGATCTCCTCCACCACGAACTGTCGCGCCAGGAGAGCCCGCAGCGCCGCCAGGGAGAAGTGGTGGAGGTGGGTGGGGTCCCGGTCGAACGGCTTTCCCTGGAGGATATCGAACCGGTTCTGGAGCCGATAGGCGTTCGGGACCGACCCGAGGAAAAGGCCGTTGGGGACGAGAACCCGACGCACGTCTTCGAGGAAGATCGCCGGGTACGGCAGGTGCTCGATCGTTTCCCCGGCCACGACCACATCGAAGGCCGCCGCCGCAAACGGAAGCTCGGTGGCGAAGA
>CAYFIG010000343.1:0-2561 GCA_964342905.1 uncultured bacterium | reverse complement strand
TACCTCCCCCCGCCCGAGAGCGGGCTCACGATGAACCTGAGGCCCGGCGAACTGGCAGGGATTGCGATCGCGACCGCATAGTCCGCGTCCCCCTCCCCCAGGGTCCGGGTCGGGATGGCGATGATCTCGTTGGCATAGATGGAGCTAGTCGTGTGGGCCTTCGCGCCCCGGACCACGATCCCATCCTTCTGGCGATCGACGATTCGGAGATAGTAATCGGGGTGCTCCTGCTCCGCCGGGCCCAGGCTCCGGTCGCCCTTCACATCGGTCTGGGCGACGGCCATCGCCAGGTCGTTTTCCGCCACGGAGCGGTGATACGCCTGAAGCCGCTCATAGTAGGGGGTCTTCACCTTCTCCTGCATGGCGTGGCTGACGATGGCGTGGGCGAAGAGGAAGTCGGTCCCGATCTCCCGGATGAGCTGAATGATCCCCCGCCCCGCGTACGTGGTCCCGGCGATCAACTCGCGACGCCGAAGCAAGTCGTCGGCGTTTCGAGGGATCTTATAGAACCGATTAATCGTGCGGCCGTCCTCGACGACGCGGGCCAGCTCGCGGTGGTCGGGGTCGTCGGCGAGGGCGTAGTCGATCGCGCAGTGGCGGGCCCCGATCCCGAGCTCGGGATGGGTCGTCACATCGGCGACGCGCTCGCCCCGGTAGTAGACCGTGCGCCCGTCCCGAAGGCTCTCCAGGTACCCTTGGGCTGTCTTGAGGGCCATGCCGTCCTCCCTACTTCTGGGCGTAGTCGTAAAAGCCCCGGCCGCTTTTCTTCCCCAGGTATCCGGCAGCGACCATCCGCTTCAGCAGGGGCGGAGGCGCGAAGCGCGCCTCCCTGAACTCGTCGAACATCACTTCGGCCACGTACAGGGTGGTGTCGAGCCCCACCAAGTCCAGGAGCGTGAACGGTCCCATCGGATAGCCGCACCCGAGCTTCATGGCCTGATCGATGTCCTCCAGGGACGCCAGGCCTGACTCATACACGCGGATGGCTTCGAGGAGATAGGGAACCAGGAGCCGGTTCACGATGAAGCCCGTCGAGTCTTTGGCGGCCGCGGGCACTTTGCCGATGGCCTGCACCCAGGCCGACGCTGTCTTCACGGTGGCCTCGTCGGTGAGGATGGTCCGCACCACTTCCACCAGCTTCATCAGGGGGACCGGGTTGAAGAAGTGGAGGCCCAGCACGCTTCCAGGCCGCTTGGTGGCTGCTGCCATCGCCGTCACGTTGCAGGAGGAGGTGTTGGAGGCCAGGATCGTATGGGGTGGGCAGATCCGATCCAGCTTGGCGAAGGTTTCGTTCTTGAGCTGCTGGTTTTCGGTGATCGCCTCGACAATCAGGTCGCAGGCTTTCAAGTCCTCGAGGCGCGTGCTGCCGGTAATCCGGCCGAGGATGGCGTCCTTCTCCTTGGCCTCGAGCTTGGCCTTGGCGACAAGCCCATCCAGGGTTTTGCGAAGGCCCGCGAGCCCCTTGTCCAGCAGCTCCTGGTTTGCCTCCACCACCACGGTCGGGAAGCCTGCTTGGGCCGACACCTGAGTGATCCCAGACCCCATCAAGCCGCAACCAACCACGCCGACATTCTTGATCGTCATCCCGAAATCCCTCGCTCTTCACTCGACTTCACCCGGACAGTTCTTGGCAGTCGCGTGATCCGGTGGCGGCAGACAATACCGCTTCCCGGTTCGCCGGAACATTCCACGAACCGGGCTGTCAAGGCGGAATCGACGGGGAAGGGAGCGATGGGTTCCAACGCTTAACGGGAACTCCCTTTAGTCGTAGATGATGAGCGAGTGAACCGGATAGTTCTTGAGCTTCTCCCGACCGTGGAGGAACGCCAGCTCGATCAGAAACTCGACCCCGACTACCTGGCCGCCGAGCTGCTCGATGAGGCGAAGGGTGGCAGCCATGGTGCCGCCCGTCGCGAGAAGGTCGTCCACAGCCAGGACCCGTTGCCCCGCCTGGATGGCGTCCTCGTGGATGGCCAGGGCGTCGCGCCCGTACTCCAACTCGTACTCGACCTCGATGGTCTTGCCCGGGAGCTTGCCAAGCTTCCGCACAGGAACGAACCCCGCCCCGAGCTCGTGGGCCAGCGCGCCCCCAAAAATAAAGCCCCGGGATTCCACGGCCACCACCAGCTCCACGCGGGAGCGCTGGTACTTCTCGGCGAGCTGGTCGATGACATAGCGGAACGCGCCAGCGTCCTTGAGAAGGGTGGTGATGTCCTTGAAGAGGACCCCTTCGGTCGGGAAGTCCTTGATCTCCCGGATCTTCGCCTTCAGCTCCCCCAGCTCCATAGCGGACCCGATGATAGCGCCTCGCGCTCGGGGGGCGCAACCGAAAAGCATTTTAGAGTAGTCTGGCGAGCGCGTCGGGGAGCCCAGCGAGGTCGCGGAGAACAAGGTCGGCGGCTTCGGATCCTGGTTGGCCGTCGGCGACGAAGTGGATCGCTCGCATCCCCGCCGCGCGCGCTCCCGCTATGTCCGCCTCGGCCGTATCCCCTACATGGACCGCGCGAGCGGGGTCCACGCCCGCCCGGGCAAGGGTGGTCCGGAAGATCTCGGGATTGGGC
>CAYFIG010000342.1:0-2568 GCA_964342905.1 uncultured bacterium | reverse complement strand
CAAGGAGGAGATCAAGCCGGGAGAGACCCGGGTCTTCGCCGTCCGCGCTTGCTCTCAGGTCTATATCAGAAAGGATAATAAGTCCGATGTGGTGGACCAGTTCGTGATGCCCTACGGCCACTTCACCCGCCAGGAGGGGACTCAGGCCGCCACGCTGCTTGTGACGAACCTCCACGGCCACCCCCACCACCACCACGGCGATGGCAAAATCCACCACCACGACGACGACGACCATTCCCATCACCACGGCCATCACCGGCTCTTCGTCTACCGGAACGACATCCTCCTGGGGACGGTGAACCACCACCACAAGGAAAAGGTGTTCAAGGACCTCCTGGCCGGGGACAAGATCACGATCTTCGACCGTGACGGGAAGCTCCTGGTCACCCTGATCCTGGTGGTGGGGACCAACAGCGTCACGGTGGGGACCTAGCCTTGCACGAGAGCCCCGTGGCTGAGAAGATTCTGGTCATCGACGACGAGCCCGAGATGGTGGAAGCCATCGCCGATCTTCTGCGAGCGGACGGGTACGACCCGGAGACGAGCACTGACAGCGTGGCCGCGGTCAAGCTGCTCTCGGCGGTGGCCTACGATCTGGTCCTCAGCGACATCGTGATGCCCGGCCTCACCGGGCTCCAGCTCCTCTCCCTCATCAAGGCGCGCATCCCGGCCCCCGAGGTGATTCTGGTGACCGGCTACTCGACCGGGGAGCGGGCCATGGAGCACGGGGCCTTTGCCTTCATCAAGAAGCCCTTCGACTCGGCCGAGCTCTTGGAGCGGGTGAAGCAGGCGCTCTGGAAGCGGCGCGTCTCCGCCAAGCACCAGAGCACCTACTGAGAGCGCTCTGATCGCGGGAGCGGAGGGAAAGGTTCTGGATCCCCTCAAAGAGACGGCGGCTACCTATGGGTCAGGGAGAGCCAACGGAGCAGATGCTGCGCGTCGGCTTGGTCGGGGCGGGCCGAGGCGGGCTCGCCTACACCCCTCAGATCGTGATCGAGGTGACCGGCCGCCCTGAAGTGGCGGAAGAGCTCGCGCGGGCCAAGTCGGCGGACATCGAGGTGGTGGGCGCACCGGGCGCCCGGTTCTTCTGGGAGCTGCTCATGCTCCGCACCCGAGAGGCCCAGCAGCTCGTGAAGGCGGAGACGATTCGTCAGATGACCGGGGGAATCTTCCACAGCCTGAACAACCTCTTCACGACTCTCCTCGGTCGCAGCCGTCTCCTCCTCCATGCCGTGGAAAGCGACAGGTGGACGCCCGACCAGCTCACTGAGGGGCTCCGGATCATCGCCCGTACGGCCACCCGCGGGGCCGAGATCCTCCGACGGCTGCGCGGGCTCACACGGGAGCCGGAAGATAAGTTGGTCACCCGAGTGGAGGTGAACGGCCTGGTCCACGAGGTCGTGGCCCTGACCGAGCCCCTCATTCGGGAGGCCCAGGGACGGTTAGCGACAGTCGAAGTCCGCCAGGAGCTGGGTGAGGTCCCGCCGGTGGTGGGCCGGCCATCGGAGCTGCTGGAGGTGCTCGTGAACCTGATCGTCAACGCCATCGAGGCCATGCCCCGTGACTGTCCGCGGTTGACAGGAGGGCAAGGGAGAAATAGGGATGGCAGTCCACTCGGCTGAGGGTTCGGCTCGGGTGAGCATTGGCCTGGTCGGAGCGGGAAAGGGCGGCTCCGCCCTCCTCGATCTCCTCCTCGGCTGGCCATACGCGCATGTTGCCGTCGTCGTGGACCCCCGCCCGGACGCTCCGGCCCTCAGCGAAGCCAAAGCCCATGGGATTGCCACGGCCGCTCACCACCTGGAGGTCTTTGCCCACCCTGTGGACCTGGTCCTCGAAGTCACCGGGGACCCCGCCGTCCTGGACGACCTGCTTCGCGCCAAGCCCTCCGGCGTCGAGGTCCTCGGGGCCGGGAGCCTTCGGTTCTTCTGGGACCTCCTCCAGGACAAGATCACCACCAATCACCGACTAAGGATCCAGCTCGAGATGGCCCAGGCCCTCAGCTCCACCCTGGCTCTGGAAGAGCTGCTCGTGATCCTCACGCGCAAGATGGCCCAGGCCTGCGACGCGGATCGCTGCTCGATCTTCCTTTGGGATGAGGAGACCGGGCTCGTCACTCCCGTCATGGCACAGTTCGCTACGGGCGAGGCCAATGAGCGGATGTGGACCGCCTTCAAGGGCCTGGGGAAGCTGAAGCTCCAGGAGGTGCCGCTCCTCTATGAGGTGATGGAGCGGGGAAGCCCGATTGAAATCGACGATCCTGCCTCGAACCCTCTCATGCCCCGCGGGTGGGCCGACCTCTTCGAGTTCAAGTCGCTCCTCGTGGTTCCGATCTTCCGGAAGGACCGGGTGATAGGGGCGTGCACGCTGGACAACTGCCGCGAGCCTCGCCGCTTCGACCCGGAGCAGAGGGCTCTGGTCATCGCGCTCGTGGGCCAGGTTGCGCTGTCCATGGAGAACGCCCGTCTTTACCAGGACGGGGTGGACAAGGCGAACCGGCTCGCCTCACTGCTGGCGACCACGAAGCAAATTGCCGCGATCAAAGACTCCAGCCAGTTCCTGCGGGGGATC
>CAYFIG010000341.1:0-2573 GCA_964342905.1 uncultured bacterium | reverse complement strand
CGTCGGCCTTCTGCGGGCGGTGCCTCCGGGCGAAGGTCAGGAAGTTTCGGACGACGCGCGAAGTCCGCTGGGCCGCCTCGATGATTCGATCGACGCAAGTAGCCACCTCGGTTCCCTGCTGGGCCATTCGGAGCAGCTGGGCATAGCCGACCATCGCTGCCAGGGGATTGTTCAGCTCGTGAGCGATCCCGGCGATCAGCTCTCCCAGTGTCGCCAGCTTCTCGGCCTGGATGAGCTGCTCCTGGAGCTGCTTGCGCTCGGAGATGTCGCGCACGACTCCCAGCCCCCCAACAACCTGCCCTTGCTTCATGACGCTCGCCCAGTTCGCCTCGACCCAGACCCGGCTGCCGTCTTTGCGGATGATCTCGCTCTCGACGACCCGAGGAACCTCGTGCCCTGCCCGGACGGCCTCTAGACACGCCCAGGCCTGCGGCGCCTCCTCGGTCGCGAGCAGGGGGAAGATCGGGCGTCCTCGGAACTCCTCCTCTCGGGAGCCCGTGAGTTCCTCAGCTCTTCGATTCGAGAACACCACGCGGCCCTCCAGGTCTACGAGGAAGATCCCCTCGTTGATGCTCTCCATGATGAGCCGGTAGCGCTCCTCCGATTCCTGGAGGGCCTGGGCTAGCTGCCGCTTCTCGAGGGCCTTGCCCAGCATTGCCATGAGGTCGTTGGTGTCGAACGGCTTTAGGAGGTAGGCAAATGCGGCACCGTTGATGGCCTGGATAGCCGTCTGGAGCCAGGGGTAACCGGTGATGAAGATGACCTCGGTCTCCGGCGAGGCCTCCTTGATCGCCTTCAGGAGGTCCAGCCCAAAGATGTCCGGGAGAACGATGTCTACGATCGCGGCGTCAAATGGGCGGGCGCGGAGCTTTTCGAGGCCTTTCTGCCCGAGGCTGGCCGCCTCGAAGGCGTACCCGTTCTGCTGGAGAACATCGCCCACCATCTCGCACATTCCCGGGTCGTCGTCGATAATAAGGATATGGCCGGGCCGGCTCATGTACGCTCCCCGTACTGAAGCTCTCGTTCCAGGGCTCGGGCAACCAGGGCCAGTGCATGCTCCATCCGAAACGGCTTGGAGAGGACGAAATCCACCGAGCCTTCCCTGACGGCTTCCGGCTCGAGCTCTTCACCCCACCCGGTGACGAGGATAACCGGTGTCTCGCGGCTGAGCTCCTTAACGGCCCGCGCCACCTGCCAGCCAGACATCTCTCCCATTCCGAGGTCGGTGAGAACCAAGTCGTGGTGCTCGTTGCGAAAGAGGTCCAGCCCTTCTTTCCCGTTGGCGGCCAGACTGACCGAATGCCCCTGGGCCGTCAGGATCCCTGCCAGCACGTCTCGCACGGCCTCGTCATCGTCGACGACGAGGATGACGGCACGTTTGGCAGGGGCCGGGGGCGCCTCTACTTCTCGCTCAACTGCAGCACTCTTGCCGACCGGGAGGCGGATGGTGAAGGTCGTCCCTTCTCCTTCGCGGCTGTGGATCTCGATGTCGCCTCCATGCCGGCGGACGATCCCATAGGTCACGGAGAGCCCCAGGCCGGTGCGCTGGGCCCCCTTTGTGGTGAAGAACGGTTCGAACGCACGTCGTCTCGCTTCCTCGGACATCCGGCACCCTGTGTCAGCGATGGTGATGGTGATGGATCCTTCAGTGGAAGCTGTGCGAATGTGGAAGGTGCCGCCTTGTGGCATCGCGTCGAGAGCGTTCAAGACGAGGTTCATCAGGGCCTCTCGAAGTTCCGAGGGATCGCCAGCTACGGTGGGGACCTCGGCAAGTTCTCTCACCACCTCGTACCGGATCCCCCGCGCGTCGGCCTGGTCTTTCCAGCGTGGACGGGTCGACTCGATTACATCGTGGACCAGGTCGTTGACGGCCACGGTCTCAAACGCCTTCCCCCGACGGATCTTGGCGAACTCCTGGATCCGGCGAACGGTGCGCGCGCCATCGCAGGCCATCTGCTCGATGACCTCCACCCCGCGCCTCAGGGCAGAGTCCTCCAGCAGTGGTCGGAGGAGCTGGGCCTGCCCCAGGACGGCCGCCAAGATATTGTTGAAGTCGTGAGCCACCCCGCTCGCCATCTCGCCCAGGGCCCGGAGCCTCTCGAGCTGCACGATCTTGTCCTGACTCTTCTGCAACGTCTCCAAGGCTCGCGTCGCCATGTCGTAGAGCCGGGCGTTGTCGAGCGCAATGGCCGCATGGCTGGCGAAGGAGCGCAGGAGGTTGTGGTCGGCCTCGGAGAATGGGCCCGCCATACGGCCCATCACCCCGAGCACACCCAGCACTCGCTCCTCTTTCATGAGTGCGACTCCCCAAAAAGTCCCAACCGGAGCCCCGATCTCGGCGCCCGCACCCCCCCCTTTCTCCCGGGCCACCTCCCGGACCAGCTCCTCGACGCGCGCCAGTGTGGCGGAAGACCGCAACAGGAGATCAGTGCCGCCGGCACTGGCTCTGAGGGCTGGCTCCCCGGAGTCCTCCTGGATTACCCAGAGTCCGACCGCCTCTGCCTCCAGGAGATTGACCGCGGCCTCCACGATAAGATCAAGAACGGTTTCCAGATGCAGGGTCGAGGTGAGGC